>JAJXYU010000011.1 GCA_021780395.1 Pseudomonadota bacterium | reverse complement strand
AATACCGCGGCTCCGCCTTCACCAGCAGGTGCATCCGGTCGATCACCTGATCGAGCACCAGCCGGCTCTGGATGATCTGGATCTCCGCTTCCGCCTGAACCGGAGAACCGAACAGCAGAGATCCCAGGTTACCCATCGAGGAGGTCATCGGATTGCCGTTAGCCGCGGCCGCACCCTGGTTCTGCTCGACCTGGACGATGCCGTTGACCTGGTAGACCGGGCGCGCAAGGATCAAATAGACGATGCCGAGCGCGAGCACCGCGGCGGTGATCGCGGCCATCGTCCACCGACCGGCATACAGGAGCTGCAGGATCTCCCGGAAGCTGATCTCGTCACTGGCGGCGCGCAGTCGCGACGAGGGCGACGACGAAAGAGCATCGTTCATGCGCGGATCGGCAGACATCGCGTCAGAACCCCACCGTCTGTTTCAGTTCGAACACCGCGGTGATGGTCGGCAGCAGTTGGTTGATCACGGCGTTATATTGTGCGAACTCGGTGGCCTGCACGTACACGACGTCGCGGGGACGCAGCGGAAATTGGCCGGCGAGCAGCACGCCTTGCGGCGTGCTCATGTTGATCTCGTACACATCGGCCACGGTACCGGCCTTTGCGCTCGCGGGCTGCCGAAACACCAGCACCCCCGAGCCGCTCGCGCGGGTGGCATCGAGCCCGCCGGCGTCGGTCAGTGCCTGGATCAGCGTCATCCTGTCCTGCGTCATCGCAAGCGGGCGTTGTTGCGTGACCGCGCCGAGCATGAAAATCTGGTCGGCCGACTGATCCGGGACGTGGATGATGTCACCCGGCTCGAGTTCGGGATTCGGCACCAGGCGGCTGCCCGACAGAAGTCCCGCGAGATCGATCTCGTAACGCACGCCGTTGCGCACCAGGATCACACGCCGACGACTCGCCCCGGGCGCAAGTCCCCCGGTCGCGTCGATCGCCTGGAGAACGCCCAGTGGAACGTTGCCGAGCGTGATCGTCCGCGGGTTCGCGACCTCACCGGTGACCTCGACCCGCTTGGAGCCGTACGCGATCACGCGCACGCCGACCTGCGGATCCTGAATGAGATGCCGCAGGTGCGCGGTCAGGTACTGACGGACCGCTTCCACGGTCATTCCCGCGACCTTGAAAGTACCGACGTACGGATAGAACAGGTTGCCGCCGCTCGAGACCAACTGACCATTCACGGCCGCGTTCTGGCTCGGCACCCCGGCGGGTGCGTTGAGTTCGGGATGGTCCCAGACGGTCACGTCGATCAGATCCCCGGGCCCGATGCGGTAGTCCGGCGGTACCATCGCCGGCAGTAGCGCCTTGAGCTTCGGTGCGCCCGGCGGCGGCGCATCGGCCGGTGCTTCGCGAACGAGCAACGACGCAACGACCTGCGGCGTGATCGGAATCACTCGATAGCGCAGCCGGTTATTCGCCCTCGCCGATGATTCGGATCGATGCACGAAGTAGGGATGCTGCCCGGGAAGCCCTGGGTGGACGTTCATGCCGGGGATCAACCAGGTGCAACCGCTCGCGGCCAAGAGCACGACGGGAAGCAGCGCGATGCGTGCGACTCGCGACCCCTGGGTCCGGGACAGGCTGCAGGCCTCCGTCCCTCGACGTTCACGCCAACCGCTTGTTCCCAACCTACGCGCTATCGCTCGCAACGATCGACTCCATTTCACGGCCTGCCCGAATGAAGCGAGCAGTCTACCCGAACTGTTTCCACCACGGCATCCGCGTTTCCATATCCCCGGTGTTAAGATCTGTCGGCCACCACCCCAGGGTTTTCGATGTTCGATTCGATTCTCGTCGTCTGTACCGGCAACATCTGCCGCAGCCCGATGGCCGAGGCCGTGCTGAAGGATCGGCTGCGCGCGACCCCTAAAAGAGTCGCATCCGCCGGGATCGCGGCGCTCGTCGGTTACCCGGCGGATCCGCTCGCGCGCGAAGTGATGAAAGATCACGGCCACGACCTCCTCGAGCATCGGGCCCGGCAAGTGAACGCGGCGCTGCTGGCGGCGGCGGACGTGGTGCTCGCGCTCGACGACGGCCACCGGCGCTGGATGGTCGAGCAGTTTCCGCAATTCCGCGGCCGGATCTTCAAGCTCGGCAAATGGCGCGGCGACCGCGACGTCGCGGACCCGTACCGCCTGCCGCGCGAGGCGTTCGATCAGGCCTATCGCGACATCGTCGAATGCGTCGGCGACTGGACTCCGCACCTGCTCGCATGACGGGGTAACGCGCGGATCGCGCGAGACTCCCAAGCCTCGTCGGCACATCAATAGGCGCCGTCGCCGCGCACGACCACCCAGATCGTTTTCAGCAGAATGGTCAGATCGAGCCGCAGGCTCCGGTGGCGAACGTAGTACACGTCGAGCACGACGCGGCGTCGATAGTCGGTGTTGTTGCGGCCGGTGACCTGCCACAAGCCGGTGATGCCCGGCCTCACCGTGACGTACGCCTTCATCTGCCGTCCATAGCGGATCGTTTCCTCGCGAACGATCGGCCGCGGGCCGACGAGGCTCATTTCGCCGCGCAGCACGTTCCACAGCTGCGGGAGTTCGTCGAGGCTCGTCCGCCGCAGGAACCGTCCGACCCCGGTGATCCGTGGATCGTCGCGCAGTTTGTGATCCCGCAACCACTCGGCCTCGAGCTCCGGGTGGCGAGCGAACAGTTCGTGCAGGCGACGCGCGGCATCCAGGTACATGCTGCGGAATTTCAGGCAATCGAACGGCTTGCCGTCGCGGCCGATGCGCCGATGGCGGTAGATTACCGGACCGCCTTGGAGCGACAGGAGCAGCGCGATCACCGCGAACAGCGGCAGGAGCAGCACGCCGATCGCGAGTGCGCCGGTCAGGTCGACTCCCCGGTTCACGGCCTCGCGCAACGGCGAGGAGCGCACCGGCGCGCCCTGGCGCAGGCTCAGACCGCGATCCACACCGCCCGCATCGGACTCGACGTGCACCAGGTGCGGCCGGAATGCCGGAGCCGCCGAAACGGCAGTCGGCGCGCGCGCGGAGGCTTTCTTGCCCAGTGGCCGTGTCGCCAAGACGGTCAACCCTCCATTGCAAATCCCTATGATGCTGTCGCCATTCGGCGACAGCGCGCTCCCTAAGGGGACTCACGTCCGGCATTGTGCGCCGGCCGATCACGCGCCACTATAACGTGCGCCGATGATAAGCGTTGACACCGACCGAACTCCAGCGCGGGTTTGCCCGGATTGCATTTCGGTGGCAACCCCAACGCCGATGCCGGAACTACCGGCGGTAGTTCTTCTCGACCCAGGCCGCGTAATCGCGCCCGAGGAGTGGCTGCCACCAGTCGGTGTGTCCGAGGTACCAATCGATCGTGCGCTCGAGCCCGTGCTCGATCGACACCGACGGCGCATAGCCCAGCTCGCGCGCGGCTTTGCGAAAATCGATCGCATAGCGCCGATCGTGCCCGGGCCGGTCGCGCACGTGCGTGACGAGCTCGAGCGCGCGGCCGCCGCGCGCGCCGGGGCTGTCCGGATACGCATCGCGCAGCGCAGCGTCCGCGGCGAGGCGCCGATCGACGAGCGCGCACAGCGTGCGCACGATCGTGAGGTTCGCTGTCTCGGCATTGCCGCCGACGTTGTACACCTCGCCCGGGCGGCCGCGCTCGAGCGCGAGTGCGATCGCGCGGCAATGATCCTCGACGTACAGCCAGTCGCGCACCTGCAGGCCGTCGCCGTAGACCGGCAGCGACCTGCCCCGCAGGATGTTGATCAGCACCAGCGGGATCAGCTTCTCCGGGAACTGGTAGGGGCCGTAGTTGTTCGAGCAATTGGTGATCGTGGTCGCGAGCCCGTAGGTCTCGTGATACGCGCGCACCAGGTGGTCCGAGCCCGCCTTGCTCGCCGAGTACGGCGAATTCGGCGCATACGGCGTCGCTTCGTGGAACGGCGGATCCGTCGGCGCGAGACTCCCGTAGACCTCGTCGGTCGAGACGTGATGAAAGCGGTGCGGTCGCTCGCCGCCGTCGAGCCAGCGCGCCTTCGCGGCCTTCAGCAGCGCATGGGTGCCGAGCACGTTGGTGCGGATGAACTCGTCCGGCCCGAGGATCGAGCGATCCACGTGCGATTCCGCGGCGAAATGCACGATCGTGTCGATCGCGTGCGCCTCGAGCGCCGCGCGCACCGCGTCCTCGTCGCCGATGTCGCCGTGCAGGAACGCGTAGCGCGGATCCCGCTCGAGGCCGGCGAGGTTCGCCGGGTTCCCGGCGTAGGTGAGCGCATCGTAGACGACGACGCGTCCGTCGCCGCCGCGCGCGAGCCAGTGGCGCACGAAGTTCGCGCCGATGAACCCGGCGCCGCCGGTCACGAGGAGATTACGCGGGACGTCGGTCATCGAGCATGCCTTGCAGGTGGTGGCGCCAGTGCAGCGCCGGCGCATCGATCAGATCCCGGGTCGCGCGCGTATCGAGCAGGCTGAACGCCGGCCGCTCGGCCGGCGTCGGATACTCGGCGGTCGCGATCGGCTCGATCGGCACCCGCCGCGGGAGGAGTCCCCGTGCGAGTCCCTCGTCCTGGATCGCGACCGCGAAGTCGTACCAGCTCGCGACCCCGAGGTCGCACCAGTGCAGGATCCCCGGCGCCGCGTCGGCACGCACCAGCGCCCAGATCGCCCGCGCGAGGCCGCGCGCCCAGGTCGGGGCGCCGATCTGATCGGCGACCACGCGCACCCGGTCGCGCTCGGCGAGGAGCTTCAGCATCGTCAGCGCGAAATTCCGCCCGTGCGCGGCGTACACCCAGGAGGTGCGCAGCACGATCGCACCGCAGTCCGCGGCGAGCGCACGTCGCTCCCCGTCGAGCTTGGTCCGGCCGTACACCGACAAGGGATTCGGGGCATCCTCCGGCCGATAGGCACGGCTCGAACGGCCGTCGAACACGAAGTCGGTCGACAGCTGCACGAGCCGCGCGCCCGCCGCGCGCGCGGCGGTCGCGAGGGTACCGACCGCGACGTCGTTGATCGTCCGCGCGGCTTCCCGGTCGCTCTCGGCCCGATCGACCGCGGTGTACGCGGCGGCGTTCACGAGCCAGCGCGCGCCGCTCGCGGCGAGCGCGGCGGCGACCGCGGCCGCATCGCCGATGTCGAGATCCGCGCGGTTCACCGCCGTGACCGCGATCCCGTCCGGGGCGGTCGCAACGAGCTCGTGCCCGACCTGCCCGCCGGCACCGGTCACGAGCACCTTCACGGGAAGGTCTCGATCTCGTCGAAACCCCGCCCGCGCGCATCCTTCGCCGACAGCGTCGGGGTGACGCCGTCGGGGAGCGGCCACGCGATCCCGATCGCCGGGTCGTCCCAACGCAGCGTGCGCTCGTGCGACGGGCTGTAGAGATCCGTGCACTTGTAGAGGAAATCGGCGGTCGGCGAGGTCACCAGGATCCCGTGCGCGAGCCCCGGCGGGACCCACAGCATCCGATGGTTCTCGGCGGAGAGTTCGACGCCCCACCAGCGCCCGAAGCTCGGCGAGCCGCGTCGCAGATCCACGACCGCGTCGAAAACGCTCCCGGTCGCGACGCGGACGAGCTTGCCCTGGGTGTGCTCGGTCTGGAAGTGCATCCCACGCAGCGTCCACTGCGTCGAGCGGCTGTGGTTGTCCTGCACGAAGCGCGCATCGATCCCGGCCGCGCGGAACTTCGGTTCCTGCCAGGTCTCCATGAAGAACCCGCGCGCATCGCCGAACACCTGCGGCTCGACGAGCACGACGCCGTCGAGCGGCGTCCGGAGGAACTTCACGCGCGCCCCTCGCGCAACAAGCGCAGCAGGTACTCCCCGTAGCCGCTCTTCAGGAGCGGCTGCGCGAGCCGTTCGAGCTGCGCGTCGTCGATGAACCCCGAGCGCCACGCGATCTCCTCGACGCACGCGACCTTGAGGCCCTGGCGCTCCTCGAGGATCCGCACGAACAGGCCCGCGTCGAGCAGCGAGTCGTGCGTGCCGGTGTCGAGCCAGGCGGTGCCGCGGCCGAGCCGCTCGACCCACAGCGAGCCGTCCTTCAGGTACTCGCGATTCAAGTCCGTGATCTCGAGCTCGCCGCGCGCCGAGGGGCGGATCGCCCGCGCGAACTGCGGTGCGCGCGAGTCGTAGAAGTACACCCCGGTGACCGCGGTGTTCGACGGCGGGTTCTTCGGCTTCTCCACGAGATCGGTCACCCGCCCGGTCGGATCGAACTGCACCACGCCGTAGCGCTCGGGGTCCTGGACCGTGTAGCCGAACACGGTCGCGCCGCGATCGCGCGCAGCCGCCGTGTGCAGCACGCCGGAGAGGTTCGCGCCGTAGAAAATGTTGTCGCCGAGGATCAGCGCCGACGACGCGCCCGCAAGGAAGTCCTCCGCGATCAGCAGCGCCTGCGCGATCCCGTTCGGTTCCGCCTGCACCGCGTACCGGAACGACACGCCCCAGCCCGCGCCGTCGCCGAGCAGGTCCCGGAACGCGGTCTGGTCGCGCGGCGTCGTGATGATCAGGAAGTCCCGGATCCCGGCGACCATCAAGGTCGCGAGCGGATAATAGATCATCGGCTTGTCGTAGACCGGCAGGAGCTGTTTGCTCTGTGACAGGGTGACCGGGTGCAGCCGGGTGCCCGCGCCGCCGGCGAGCACGATGCCCTTGCGTGCTGTCGTCAAGATCCGCTCCGTGGTCGAGTGCGAGCGCGGATTATAGAGGATCGGGTCGATGCCGGACTTGTCGGCGGCCCGCCCCTGCCGTAAAAGTTCGCCGGTGACACCGCGCGCCAACCCTTCTCCCGCCCGATCACCGACGCAGCCGGGAATCCCGCCGTTCGCGAGGCTCGCGCTCGCCGCGATGCTCGGCGTCGCGTCGCTCGCATCGGCCGCGCGCGTCAGCGCATCGCCCCCGCGAGTCCCCGCGATCGTGCCGAACCCGTTGCACGAGGTCGTCGGGACCGGTGTGTTCCGCCTGACCGCGGCGACCCGCCTGCGGGTGCCGGCGCGCGCGCCGGACGCCGACCGCGCCGCACGCGAGTTTCGCCGCTGGCTCGGCCGCTCGACCGGGTTGCGGCTCGCGCCGCCCGCGATCGCAGCGCCAGATCGACCGAATCCCGATCGCTCGATCCGCTTCGTCCGGCGGGACCGACGCGCGATCCCCCGGGAGGGCTATCGACTCGCGGTGAGCCCGCGCGGGATCACGATCGAGGCCTCCGGCGCGGCCGGCTGGCGGTACGGGGCGGCGAGCCTGTGGCAGCTGATCCCGCCGCGGCGCGGCGCGCGCACCCTCGCGGTGCCGGCGGTGCGCATCGACGATGCCCCGCGATTTCCGATGCGCTCAATCGAGCTTCGGATCGACGGCTATCGCCCGTCGCCGCGCGAGATCCGTCGCCTCGACGACCTGCTGACGATCCTGAAGCTCGATCGGTTCGACCCGCGCGCGCTGCCGCGATCGGGTGCGCTCGATCTCGACACCCGTCAGAGCCGCGCCGCGGACGAACCGCCCGGACTCGGCCGCGTGCTCACGCTCGCCGAGGTCTACCGCGCCTCCCCCGTGAGGTCGGTCGGCCTACGGGCCCGGGTCGGCACCGCGTGGCTCGGCAGCGACGCGCAGCTCGAGCGGCGGCTGCTGCCGCGGCTCGCGGCCCTCGCCGAGGTCGGTTGGTCGGCGCCGGCGCGGCGCCACTGGCGGGACTTCCTGCGGCGCCTGAGCGTGTTCGAACGGCACACCCGCGCGCTCGGTCTGCACGGCTCGCGCGCGGCGTTTCGGGTCCGGACGCGGGTCGCGGTCGACTTCCGCACGGCGACCGCGGTGGTCCGGCTGTCGACCCAGACCGGGGGTGGCGAGATTCGCTACACGCTCGCCGGGGGCACTCCGCGCGCCGACGCCGCCGCCTTTCGAGGTCCGCTGCGCGTGCGGCTGCCGGTCACCTTGCGCGCCGCGGACTTTCTCGGCTCGCAGCGGATCGGCCCGATCCTCACGCGGCGACTGACCCTCGCGACCGCGCAGCGGCGCACCAGCGCGCAGCTCGCGCTGTGCAGCGAGCACCAGCCGCTGTGGATCGAGGGCGAACCGTCGGCCGCCGGGGTGCGCACGAAGTTCCTCGTGGACGCCGCGAATCCCTGCTGGGTCTATCGCGCGGCCGATCTCGACGTCGCGCGCCAGGTGCGGGTCGCGATCGGTCGGGTGCGATTCGCGCCGGCGGCGAACGCCGCCGCACGGCGCTCGCCGGTTGGCGCGGGTCGGTCGCGCCCCGCGCCAGCGCGGGTGCCGGGCGACCTCGTGATCCGGCTCGACGGCTGCGCGGGCGTCCCGCTCGCCAGATGGGCCCTCCCGCGCGTGCCGACAGCGCTCACGGTCTTACCGACGGTGACGGTGCCGGCGGCGGTCCACGGACTCCACGACCTGTGCGTGCGGCTCCCGCGCCCTGCACGGGGCGCGTCCTGGGCGCTCGCGTGGATCGCGCTGGACCGCGCGGCGAGATCGCCGCCGCGCTAGCGGTGCTTGACGACGTAGTCGATCAGCGCCGCGATTCCCGCCGCGCCCGGGCCGCTCGGCCGGTGCGCGCCGCCGATCGTGATCGCGCCGGCGAGCTTCTTGCCGAGCTCGACGCCGTACTGATCGAACGAGTTGATTCCCCAGAGTGCGCCCTGCACGAACACACTGTGCTCGTAGAGCGCGAGCAGCTGGCCGAGCGTGCGCGCAGTGGTGCGCGGATAGAGGAGCAGCGAGCTCGGGCGGTTGCCCTCGTAGGTCCGGTGCGGCGCGAGCCGTGCGACGTTCGCCTCGGAGAGGCCCGCGACGCGCATTTCGCTCTCGGCCTCCTCGCGGGTCATCCCGAACGCGAACGCCTGCACTTGCGCGAAGCAGTTCTGCAGCGCGAGATCCTGCCCGGCGGTGTCGCCGAAGGAGCCGCGCAGCGGCGCGATGAAGTCGAGCGCCGCGGACGCGCTCCCCTGGTGCAGCATCTGGAAGAACGAGTGCTGTGCGTTCGATCCGGGCTCCCCCCAGACCACCGGCGCGGTCGGGTAGTCGACGCGCGCGCCGGCGAGCGTGACCGACTTGCCGTTGCTCTCCATCTCGAGCTGCTGCAGGTACGCCGGTAGCCGCGCGAGCCGCTGCTCGTACGGCAGTACCGCGAGCGTCGGCAGGCCGAGGAACGTGCGGTTCCACACGCCGACGAGCCCGAGCAACACCGGCAGGTTCTGCTCGAACGGGGTATTGAGGAAGTGCGCGTCGATCTCGCTCGCCCCGTGCAGGAACTCGCCGAACCGATCGCTCCCGATCGCGAGCTCCGCGGCGAGCCCGACCGCGGACCACACCGAGTAGCGCCCACCGACCCAGTCCCACATCGGGAACCGGCGCTCGGGCCGCAGGCCGAACGCATCCATCGCGGCGGCGTTGGTCGACACCGCGACGAAGTGCGCGCCGGGCGCCCCGGCGCCGAGCGTGTCCACGATCCACGCGCGTGCGGCCTGCGCGTTCGCCTGCGTCTCCTGGGTCGTGAACGTCTTCGAGCACACGACGAACAGCGTTTGCGCCGGATCGAGCGCGCGCATGAGATCCTGAAGCTGCGTGCGGTCGACGTTCGACACGAAATGTGGCGTGAGGCCGCCGCTCCACTCGTGGCGGAGCGCGTCCGCGACCAGGAGCGGTCCCAAGTCCGAGCCGCCGATCCCGATGTTCACGATCTGGCGCAGCGGCTCGCCGGTCGCACCGCGCTCGCGCCCGTCGCGCACCGCCGCGACGAACGCCCGGATGAGCTCGCGGGCCGCCTGCACCTCGTGCTGGACCGCAGCCGGCCCGGCGAACGTCGAACGCAACGCCGTGTGCAACGCGGCGCGCCCCTCGGTCGCGTTCACCGGATCGCCGCGGAACATCGCCTCGATCCGCGCCGCGAGCCCGCTCGAGCGCGCGAGCGCGCACAACGCCGCGAGCGTCTCGCGCGTGATCCGCTGCCGCGACAGGTCGAGGAGCCATTCGGCGTGCTCGACGTGCAGGTGGTCGAAGCGGCGCTCGTCGGCGTCGACGAGATCGCGCAGGTGCGCGCCACGCATCGCGGCGGCGTGCGCGAGGAGCGCGCGCCATTCGGGCAGCGTCGAATGCAATTCGCTCATCCTCGGGCCCCTCCGCAGCGCGAATCGTAGTGCGCGAGGTACCAGTCCACGAATCGTCGGACGCCGACCTCGATCGGCGTCGACGGATGAAAGTCGAGATCGCGCTCGATCCGCGTGAGATCGGAAGCGGTATCGGGCACGTCGCCGCGCTGCAACGGCAGGAACTCCTTCTCGGCCTTGCGCCCCAGGCACTCCTCGAGCACCTCGATGTAGCGCATCAGCTCGATCGGCTGGCGGTTCCCGACGTTGTAGATCCGGTACGGGACGCGGCTCGTGCCGGGATCCGGCGCATCGGAGTCCCAGGCCGGATCCGCCGTCGCGATCCGGTCGACCGCCGCGACGATCCCGCGGACGATGTCGTCGACGTAGGTGAAGTCGCGGCGGTGGTGCCCGTGATTGAATACCTGGATTGGCCGGCCCGCGAGGATGTTCTTCGCGAACAGGAACAGCGCCATGTCGGGCCGTCCCCAGGGACCGTACACGGTGAAGAATCGCAGCCCCGTCGATGGCAGCCCGTGGATCGCGGCATACGAGTGCGCCATCAGCTCGTTCGCCTTCTTCGTCGCCGCATACAGCGACAGCGGATGGTTCGTGCCCTGGGACTCGGAGAACGGCATCCGCGTATTCGCGCCGTAGACCGAGCTCGTCGAGGCATACACCAGGTGCTCGACCCGCTGCGCACGGCAGCCCTCGAGCACGTTGATGAAGCCGACCAGATTGCTGTCCACGTAAGCCTGCGGGTTCTCGATCGAGTAGCGCACGCCCGCCTGCGCGGCGAGGTGCACGACGCGGTCGATTCCGCGCTGCGCGAACAGTGCGGCCATCGCCGCGCGGTCGGCGACGTCGATCGCCTCGAAGCGGAACGTCGGGCGCGCGAGCCGCTCGAGCCGCAGGCGCTTGAGCGCCGGGTCGTAATACGGGTTCAGGTTGTCGATGCCGACGACCTCGTCGCCGCGCTCGAGCAGGGATTGTGCGGTGTGGTAGCCGATGAAGCCGGCGGCACCGGTCACGAGCACCCTCACGAAGCTCTCCACACGGTCGCACCGCCGCTCGCCTTGTCGATCAGCGTGAGCACGCGCTCGTGCGCGGCGAGTTCCGCGGAGTCGGCATGCCGCACCGTGAGCGCGCGGCGCGCCGCCGTCGTCGGTCGAATGGCCGCCACGGCTTGCGCGCTCTCGCCGTCCGTTTGCGCGCCGAGCCCGAGGTTCGCCTGCCCGCCGGTCATCGCGAGGTACACCTCGGCGAGCAGGTGCGCATCGAGCAGCGCGCCGTGGAATTCGCGCCGCGAGTCGTCGACCGAATAGCGCTTGCAGAGCGCGTCGAGGCCGTTGCGCTGCCCCGGGTGCATCCGCCGCGCGAGCGTGAGCGTGTCGAGCACGCGGCCCTGCAGATCGATCCGCGCGTCGAGGCCGGCGCGCTCGAGCTCGGCGTTCACGAAGCCGACGTCGAACGGCGCGTTGTGGATCACGAGCTCGGCGTCCGCGATGAACTCGCAGAACTCGGCCGCGACCTCGGCGAACTTCGGCTCCGACCGAAGCTCCGCATGCGACAGGCCGTGCACCGCCTGCGCACCCTCGTCGATGTCGCGCTCGGGGTTCAGGTACCGGTGGAACACCCGTCCGGTGACCCGTCGGTTCACGATCTCGACGCACCCGATCTCGATGATCCGGTGACCTTGACCCACCTCGAGACCCGTGGTCTCGGTATCCAAGACGATTTGACGCATCCGCTCAACGCCCTCGCAAGAGCCGGTCGATCGCAAGATTCGCGAGCGCGTCGGCGCGCTCGTTGCCCGCGGTGCCGGCGTGCCCGCGGACCCAATGCCATTCGACGGTCTGGGATTGCACGGCGCGGTCGAGCCGCTCCCACAGATCCTGGTTCTTCACCGGGTCGCGCCCCGCGGTGCGCCAGCCGCGCGCCTTCCACGCGGGCAACCACGCGGTGATCCCCTGCATCACGTATTTCGAATCGGTGTAGAGCCTGACCTCGCAGGGACGCTTCAGTGCGACCAGCGCCTCGATCGCCGCGGTCAGCTCCATCCGGTTGTTGGTCGTCTGCGGTTCGGCGCCGTAGAGCTCCTTGCGCTGATCGCCCGCGATCAGCAACGCCCCCCATCCACCGGGCCCGGGGTTGCCGCGACAGGCCCCGTCGGTGTAGATCTCAACGGCGGACATTCGCCACCTGCGAGCGCGCCTCGGGCGCGGCGACGAGCACCGGTCGGCGGGCACGCCGCCGGGGCTTCACGGGCGTCAGGGTCACGACCCGCTTGCGCGCCTTCAACCAGTATCCGCTGCGGCCGAGGTAGCCGTGCACCCGGTCGACGTCGAAGCCGAGGAGCGCAACCCAGTCGCGCAGCCGTCGCTCGGACAGCAGACGGCGGGTTCCCGGCGGAAACGGCGGCCGGCGCAGCAATCGGCCGAATCCGCACCGCAGGCCCCAGGCGCTCCAGGGATTGAAGCCGCAGATCAGCAGGCAGCCCTCCGCGCACAGCACCCGCTCGGCCTCGCGCAACACCGCATAGGGATCCTCCACCCATTCCAGGGTATGCGGTAGCAGGACGGCATCGATGCTGTCGGCCGGGAACGGTAGCGCATCGAGCGCCGCGCACAGGGTCACGCCCGGGTCGTTCCAGGCCGCGACCACGGTCCGATGCTGGGTGCGCGCGGTGCGCAGCAGCGGGCCCTCGCTCCCCCAGCTGCCGACCTGGAGGAGCTCGAAACCGAAGACGTCGTCGAGCACGGGGCCGGCGAGCGCACTCTCGGCGCGAAGCACCCGCTGGCCCAACGGGGTGTCGAGCCAGGCGGCCGTGGGGGTCCGGGATGACTGCAAAGATGACCTCTTGCACAGAAAGCTAGCGGATTGCGGATGTTACAGGTTAAATACGCAACAAAATGTCAAAGCCGACCCCCGAAATCCGCGTCCGACCGATTCGTGCGTTCGCCGACAACTATATCTGGGTGATCGAATCGCTGGCCGCCCCGGGTCGCGCGATCGTCGTCGATCCCGGCGATGCGGCCCCCGTCGAGGCGGATTTTCGCGCCCAAGGCTTTGAACTCGCCGGAATTTTACTGACCCATCATCACCCTGACCACATCGGCGGCGTGGCCGGATTGATCGCGCGGACACCGGTTCCGGTGTTCGGCCCGAACGATCCGCGGATGCCCGCAGGCACGCAACCGGTCGGCGATGGCTCCGTGATCGAGTTCTCGGAATTGCGCCTCTCGTTCGAGACGTGGACCCTTCCGGGACATACTGCGAGTCACGTGGGTTACGTCGGCCACGGAGCCCTGTTCTGCGGCGACACGCTGTTCAGCGCCGGCTGCGGTCGTCTATTCGAAGGGAGTCCTGAGGAGATGAACGCGTCCCTGACTCGACTCATCGACCTGCCACCCGACACCCGGGTGTATTGCGCGCACGAATACACCGCCGCGAACCTGGCGTTCGCGCTCGCGGTCGACCCGTCGAACGAAGCGGCCCGCCGCTACGACGCTGCGGTGGCCGAACGGCGTGCCGCCGGCACCCCGTCCCTGCCATCGACGATCGCGCTCGAGCGCCGCGTGAACCCGTTCCTGCGCTGCGCGACTCCCGCGGTGCGCGAGGCAGTGGAAAGCCATGCGGGACACGCGCTCGAACGCCCCGTCGAGGTGTTCGCGGCGCTGCGCCGCTGGAAGGACGGTTTCCGATGAGGCCACTCGACACGTTGCGCCGGTTCGGCCTGGTGAGCATCCTGCTCGGCCTCTCCGCCTGCGCCCATCGCCCGGTCGCGCCGACGCCGAGCGCGAAGACGCTGATCCCGGCGCTGCCCGCGGCGACGGCGCCGTCGAGCATCGCGATCCCGCCGGTGGTCGCGGACCACACCGCGCGCCCGCCCGACGACTACGCGAATCTCTGGGACCGAATGCGCGCCGGCTTCGTGTTGCAAGAGGTCCAGGAACCGGCGATCGACGAGCAGTTGCAGTGGTTCCTGCACAATCAGGAGTACCTGCAGCGCACCTTCCACCGGGCACGGCTGTACCTGTACCAGGTCGTGACCCAGCTCGAGGCCCGTGGGATGCCGGCCGAGTTCGCGCTGCTGCCGATCGTCGAGAGCGCCTATCAGCCGTTCGCGTACTCGCCGAGCCATGCCGCCGGCATGTGGCAGTTCATCCCTGCGACCGGGCGCCGCTTCGGCCTGAAGCAGGACTGGTGGTTCGACGGCCGCCGCGACGTGCTCGACTCGACCCGCGCGGCCATCGACTACTTCCAGCAGCTGCACGCGCAGTTCGGCGACTGGCTGCTCGCGATCGCGGCCTACAACATCGGCGAGGTCGCGATCCAGCACGCGGTCGACGAGAACCGCGCCGCGGGGCTGCCGACCGACTTCTGGCACCTGAAGCTGCCCGCGGAGACGCGCGCGTACGTGCCGGAGCTGCTCGCGTTGAAGCGCCTGATCGCGGATCCCGAGCGCTACGGGATCGACCTGCCGCCGATCCCGGATCAGCCCTACTTCGCGGTGGTCCACGTCGGCACCCAGATCGACCTGCGGGTCGCCGCGAAGCTCGCCGGGACCTCGTACCACAAGCTCGTCGAGCTCAATCCCGGGTTCAATCGCTGGGCGACCGATCCCGACGGCCCGCACCGGCTCCTGGTGCCGACTGCCGACGCGGCACAGTTCGCGACGAACCTGAAGACGCTGCCGGTCGAGGATCAGGTCCACTACCTGATCCATGCGGTCCGGCCGCGCGAGACGCTGACCCTCCTCGCCCGCCGGTACGGCACGACGCCGCAAGCCCTGATCCGGCTGAACGGTCTGCACGGCTGGCGCCTGCGGGTCGGGGAGACGCTGCGGATCCCGGCCGCGAGTGGCGCGGTCGCGCACTCGGTCGAGCTCGCGGCCGCGCGCGCCGATCGCGAGGGCCACGGGCGGGGACGCGAAGGGCGCGCGTCCGGGATCTATCGCGTGCGGCGCGGCGACACGCTGAGCGCGATCGCCCGGCGTGAGCACGTCCCGGTTATGTTGCTCGCGCGCCTGAATCGCCTCGGACCGCACGACCGGATCGTCGCCGGGCAGCGCCTGCGGGTCGCGCGCGGCGCCTCGCTGCCGCGTGCGCGCGTGTTCCAGGGCCACCGGCGCCTCTATGCGAGCCGGCAGATTCCGAGGCTCCGGCACGCCCACCCGATCCGGCGCATGACCTATCGCGTCCGCAAGGGCGACACCGTCTACAGCATCGCGCACCAGTTCCGGGTCTCGATGCAGGAATTGCGCCACTGGAACGGGCTGAAGCACCGTCGCCTGATCCGCGCCGGCCAGCGCCTCGTGCTCTACGTGCAGCCGAATCGCCAAGAAGGATGATCTAACGATGGGTTTCCTCGCCGGAAAGCGCGCGCTGATCGTCGGTCTCGCGACCGACCGCTCGATCGCCTGGGGCATCGCGCAAGCGATGCGGCGTGAAGGCGCGGACCTTGCGTTCTCCTATCTGGAGCGGATGGGGGATCGGGTCGTACCGCTGGCGAAGCAGTTGGACAGCGAGATCACCTTCCCGATGGACGTCGGCGCCGACGAGGAGATCGCCAACGGGTTTCGCCGGCTGGGCGAGCAGTGGCGGCACTTCGACGTGCTGGTGCACGCGGTCGCGTTCGCGCCGCGCGAGGCGCTCGCGGGTCGGTTCGTCGACTCGACCTCGCGGGACGCGTTTCGCGTCGCCCACGAGATCTCGAGCTATAGCCTGACCGCCCTCGCGCGCGCGTCGCTGCCGTTCCTCGAGGCTCGCGCCGGCTCGATCGTGACCTTGAGCTATCTCGGCGCGATCCGCTCGATCCCGAGCTACAACGTGATGGGGCTCGCGAAGGCGAGCCTCGAGGCGAACGTGCGCTTCCTCGCGGCCGACCTCGGCCCGCAGGGCGTGCGGGTGAACGGGATCTCGGCCGGTCCGATCAAGACACTGTCGGCCGCCGGGGTTGCGGGCCTGCGCAAGATGATGGGCGCGGTTGCGTCCGTCGCGCCGCTGCGGCGGAACGTCACGATCGACGATGTCGGCAACGCCGCGGCGTTCCTCGCCTCGGACCTCGCGTCGGGGATCACCGGCGAGATCCTCTACGTCGACGGCGGCTACAACACCGTCGGGATGAGCTTTCCGCCGCTCGGCGGCGAGGGATGAAGTTCTTCGTCGTGGGGTGAGCCCCCCGATGCGAATGGGCGTCCCCGACGCGGGGGACGCCTCCCGCCGGCACCCGGCCCGCCGTGGATGCAACTTTCCGCACCGGCGCCGGGTCTAAGCGGACGGAAACGTTTTACGCGCGCCGCGCGTCGCGGCGCACCGACCAAGGGACGCCACGAATGTCATTGCAAAGAAACCTCTCGGCAATCGCGGCAGGCGCCGCGCTCTCGGCCATGGCGGGTTGCGCCACCGTACCCGTGACGACCGACGTGAACCCGAACCTCAGCGTCGCGATGTGCCACACCTATGCGTTCGCGCCGGAGCACTACGGTGGACCGCGGACCGCCTACGCGAACCCGGTCAACGCGGATCGCCTGCGCGCCGCGATCGAGGCGAATCTCGCCGCGCACGGGATCCGGCGCGCGGCCGACCCGAAATCCGCCGACTGCGTCGTCGGCTATGCGATCGGATCGCGGGTCGTCGCGAACGAGTACGCCGGCTGGAGCTGGGGCGTCGGCTACGGCTGGGGTGGAGGCTGGGGACCGCCGTGGTGGGGCCCGGGGCCCTGGGGCGGCTGGGGCTACGATGCCCCGGTGCGCAACCAGGGGCGCATCTCGGTCGATCTGTTCGACGCGAAATCCCATCACGCGATCTGGCACGCCGCGATCGACCGCAACGTGAGCGACCTGACCGGGCCGAACGCCGAGGTGCGGATCCAGAACGCGGTGACCGCGATCTTCTCGAAATTCCCCGCGCCCTCGGCGCCGCCACCGCCGCCGCCCGGAGCCTCGCCGGTCACCTGAGCCGGAGGAGACGCCGCCGCGCCGGTGCGGGCCCGGCGGCGTTGCCCGGGACCGGTGCGCTCAGGCCGACGGCGGCGGCAGGCGCCGCGCCGGCCGGTGCACGAACCAGTAGTAGAGCGCGGCGAGCACCAGCGTGACCGCGAGCACGAGCGCGGTCGCGCGGTGGATCGACCCGATCAGCAACGCCTTGTTCCGTCCGACCTCGACGCCGAGCGCGGCGAGCACCGAGCACCAGATGAAGGAGCCGGCGAACGTCGCGAGCGCGTATTGCATCGGATCGAAGCGCACGATCCCGGCCGGGATCCCGATCAGGTGCCGGATCACCGGTAACACCCGCGAGAAGAACACACCCATCCGGCCGTAGTGCGCGGCCCAGCGTTCCGCCAGCTCGATCTTCGCGCGGGAGATCCCGAAGTACGGACCGTAGCGCAGCAGGAACGGGCGGCCGAGCAAGCGCGACGCCCAGTACATCACGGTTGCGCCGATCAGGCAGCCGGTGGCACCGGCGACGACGATGCCCGGGACCGACAGCGCACCCTGGGTGTGCGCGAGATAGGCCGCCGGCGGGATCACGACCTCGCTCGGAATCGGCACCAGCGTGCTCTCGATCGCCATCAACGCGACGATCAGCCAGTAGCCGCCGTGCCCGAGCTCGCCGAGGTACCAGACGGAGAAATGTTGCAGCAGCTCGGCCAAATTCAGTCGATGGCCTTGGGGTTCAGCACGACCTTGGCGTGCGCACGCGCGGCGGTCGCGTAGGCTTGGGCCTCCTCGCCGGCGTAGGTCGCCGCGAGCTCGCGCGCGATCATCGGCTTGTCCGAGCCGTTCGCGCTCGGATCCTGGCGGACCGCATCGATGCCGAACACCGCCGCGTCACCGTCGTGCAGCGTGATCGCCCGGTAGTACGGCGCAAGGGTCGGCTTCGGCGCATCGAACGCGTCGCGGCGGATCTCGATCGGCACCGATGGCTCCTCGCGGGAGACGAAGCGCGGCGGCTGCGCGGTGAGCTTCAGCGACTTCGACACCTCGGTCCAGGTCTGGCCGGCCGCGAGGCTCTTCTCGGCGGCCTGTGCCGCCGCGAGCGCGAGTTCGGTGCCGCGCTGCTGCTTCCAGGCGGCGACCACGGCATCGTGCACCGCGGACAGCGGCTTCAACCGCGGCATCTGGTGGTTCGTCGACAGCACGACGATCGCGTCGTCCTTGGACACCTGGACGAGCGAGCTCAGGTTGCCGTCGAGCACGTCGGTGCTGAACGCCGCATCGATCACCGGCTGCACGTGCAGGAACGGCCCGCCGCCGTTCTGCCGGGTGAAACCCGGGATCGCCTGCACCGGAAGCCCGGTCTTACGCGCCGCCGCATCGATGTCGGTCGGATTCTGCAGCGCGGCGTCGGCGAGCTTGTCCTCGAGGTGGTTGAATTCCTTGTCGGCCTGGGCGCGCCGGTATTCCGAGGCGAGCTGAGCCTGGCTCTGCGCGAAGGTCTTCACGCTCGCCGGCTTGATGCCGACGAGCTTGATGATGTGGTAGCCGAACTGCGTCTTCACGGGGCCGACGATCTGCCCGACCTTCATGCTGAACGCCGCGTCGGCGAACGGCTTCACCCAGGCTTTGCGGTCGTTCCAGCCGAGATCGCCGCCCTGCGGCGCCGAGCCCGGATCCTGCGAGTACTGGCGGGCGAGCGCCGCGAAATCCGCGCCACCGACCGCGAGCTTGTAGATCCTCTCGGCCTTCGCCTTTGCGGCCGCATCGTCCTTCGGGTTCGAAACGGCGATCAGGATGTGGCTCACCCGGCGTTCCTCGGGCTGGACGAAGTCCTGCGGATTCTTCGCCTTCTGGTCCTCGTAATACGCATGCAGCTGCGCGTCGCCGACCGGCACGGCCGCCGCGAGCTTCGCGAGGCTGAGTTCGATGTAGCGCAGATCGACCGTCTCCGGCGTCATGTAAGCGCTCGGGTGCGCCTGATAGTACGCCTGGACCTGCGGTTCGGTCGGCGTCGCGGACGCCGCATACGTCGCGGACGGGACCGTGATCCAGCCGATCTCACGCTGTTCGTGCAGCAGCGCCTCGACCCGGTTCACCTCCGACGGGGTCGCGAACGCGGAGAGGTTCAGCGCGTCGGCGAACTGATTGAGCTGGATCTCCCGGCGGATCGACGCCTCGACCTGGTCGATCGACTGGCCGTTGGCTTGCAGCAGCGCGATCGCATGCGCCGGATCGAACTTGCCGCCGACCTGGAACGCCGGGATCTGCGATTCGGCGGCGAGCACGTCGGCGGCGCTGACCCGGTAGCCGAGCGAGTGCACCCGCGTGATCAGCGCTTCCTGGGCGACGAACTCGTCGAGGACTTTTTTCTTGAGCGCAGCCCGGGCCGCATCGTCGACGCTCCCGTTCGCCTGGCGGTCGAGCGCGGCAAGCCGGCGCTGGTACGCGTCGCGGACCTGGTTCGCCGGGATTTCGGTCCCGTTCACCTTCGCCGCGTAGTTCGGCGTGCGCATCGTCCAGTTGATGCCCCACAGGACGAACACCCCGGCGACGCCGCCGAGGACCAGGTAGGCGACCCATCCGGTCAGCCGGTCGTGAATTTTTTGCAGCATCCTCGGTCGTCTCTCGCTCGTCGTCGCGAGTCGATCACCCGCGGCGCCCGCCCGGAGGGCAGCCCCCCCGGGGGACGCGTCGATCTAGAAATGGCGGAGTGGACGGGACTCGAACCCGCGACCCCCGGCGTGACAGGCCGGTATTCTAACCAGCTGAACTACCACTCCGCATGTTGTGGTGGGTGCTGAGGGGATCGAACCCCCGACCTTCGCCGTGTAAAGGCGACGCTCTTCCAGCTGAGCTAAGCACCCGCCGCGCGGCCCGAGCCCGCCTCTGGAAGAGGCGCGGAAGTCTACGCGACCCTCCCACGCTTGGCTAGTGCAATCTTCAATGCGCGCGCACCTGGCTCTTCGATCGGGACGAACGCCGCGGGCGCTTCGCGGGCGGGCTCGCGGCACCGGACGGCGCGCTGCTCGCGGGAAGCGGCGTGGGGCTGTGCGTCAACGCGACCTGCAGCACTTCGTCGATCCACTTGACCGAGCGGATGTCGAGCTTCTCCTTGATGTTCTCGGGGATCTCCGCGAGATCCTTCACGTTCTCGTCCGGGATCAGCACGGTCGCGATCCCGCCGCGATGCGCCGCGAGGAGCTTTTCCTTCAGGCCGCCGATCGGCAGCACCTCGCCGCGCAAGGTGATCTCCCCGGTCATCGCGACGTCGGAGCGGACCGGGACCTTGGTCAGCGCCGAGATCAGCGCGGTGCACATCCCGATGCCGGCGCTCGGGCCGTCCTTCGGCGTCGCGCCCTCCGGCACGTGGATGTGCACGTCGATCTTCTGATAGAAGTCGGGGTCGAGCCCGAGGAGGCCCGAGCGGCTGCGCACGACCGTCATCGCGGCCTGGATCGACTCCTGCATCACCTCGCCGAGCTGGCCGGTGTGGGTGAGCTTGCCCTTGCCGGGAACGACCGCGGCCTCGATCGTGAGCAGCTCGCCGCCGACTTCGGTCCAGGCGAGCCCGGTGACCTGACCGACGCGATGGCTCTCCTCTGCCTTGCCGTAACGGAACCGACGCACCCCGAGGTACCGGTCGAGATTCGAGGGATCGACCCGCACGCCCGCCGGGTCCGGGTGCAGCAGCAGCTGCTTCACGGCCTTGCGGCTGATCTTCGAGATCTCCCGTTCGAGATTCCGCACGCCCGCTTCGCGCGTGTAGTAGCGGATCATGTCGAGCACCGCCTCGTCCGAGACCTCGAGTTCGCCCGATCTCAGACCGTTCTGCTTGATCTGCTTCGGCACGAGATAACGGCGCGCGATGTTGCTCTTCTCGTCTTCCGTGTAACCCGGGAGGCGGATCACTTCCATCCGGTCGAGCAGCGGCGCGGGAATGTTCAGGCTGTTCGCGGTGCACACGAACATCACCTCGGACAGGTCGAAGTCGACCTCGAGGTAGTGGTCGTTGAACGTCGCGTTCTGTTCCGGATCGAGCACTTCGAGCAGCGCCGAGGACGGATCGCCGCGGAAATCCGTCGACATCTTGTCGATCTCGTCGAGCAGGAACAGCGGATTGCGGACCCCGCACTTCGCGAGATTCTGGATGATCTTTCCCGGCATCGAGCCGATGTAGGTGCGCCGGTGTCCCCGGATCTCCGCCTCGTCGCGCACGCCACCCAAGGACATCCGCAGGAACTTGCGGTTCGTCGCGCGCGCGACGCTCTGGCCGAGCGAGGTCTTGCCGACGCCGGGCGGACCCACCAGGCACAGGATCGGGCCACGCAGGTTCTTGACCCGCTGCTGCACCGCAAGATACTCGATGATCCGCTCCTTGACCTTCTCGAGCCCGTAATGATCCTCCTCGAGCACCTTCTCGGCCTCGGCGATGTCGAGGTGCACCTTGGTGCGCTTCTTCCACGGCGCCTTCACCAGCCAGTCGACGTAGTTGCGCACGACGGTCGCCTCGGCCGACATCGGCGACATCAGCTTGAGCTTCGCGAGCTCCGAATTCGCCTTGTCGCGCGCCTCCTTCGGCATACCGGCGGCCTTGATGCGCTTCTCGAGCTCGCCGATCTCGTTCGGCGCCTCGTCGAGATCGCCGAGTTCCTTCTGAATGGCCTTCATCTGCTCATTCAGGTAGTACTCGCGCTGGCTCTTCTCCATCTGCTGCTTCACGCGCCCGCGAATGCGCTTCTCGATCTGCAGCACGTCCATCTCGCCTTCGATCACCGCGAGCATGTGCTCGAGGCGCTGGCGGACGTCGGCGATCTCGAGGACCTTCTGCTTCTCCGGGAGCTTCAGCGACATGTGCGCCGCGACCGTATCGGCGAGCCGGCCCGGTTGCTCGATGCCGGCGAGCGACGTGAGGATCTCGGGCGGCACCTTCTTGTTGAGCTTCACGTACTGCTCGAACTGCGTGACGACCGAGCGCGTGAGCACGTCCATCTCCCGCTCGTCGTAGCGCTCGACGTCGGGCATCGGCGTCACGATGGCCGAGAAATGCTCGCCTTCGACCAGCCGGTCGACGGCGGCGCGCTCGACACCCTCGACGAGCACCTTCACGGTGCCGTCGGGCAGCTTCAAGAGCTGCAGGATCGTCGCGACCGTGCCGACCGAATGCAGGTCCGAGCCCTTCGGGTCGTCGACGTCGGCCTGCTTCTGCGCGACCAGCAGGATTCGCTTGTCCGCCTTCATCGCGAGATCCAGCGCGACGATCGACTTCTCCCGGCCGACGAACAGCGGGATCACCATGTGGGGGTAGACGACGACGTCGCGTAGCGGCAGCACCGGGATGCCGTCCGCCGGGGACTCGGTCGTGGTCGGGACTTCGGGAGTGTTCTGATCGCTCACGGGTTCGCTCGCCTTCGCGCTTCGCGCACGAGATGGGTGGGACGTCGCGTCGACATGCGGCCGCGACGCACACGTTTCAAGGCGCGGCGCCGCGGATCGCGGCGCCGCGGATCGCCGTCAAATGTGATCGGAGCCCGTGGGCCGCCGGGGTTCCTCGACCGTCGCCAGGCGGCTGTCGTCGGCGCCGTGCACGACGTAGGGCTTGTGCCCGCCTTCGATGACCATCTCGTCGACGACGACCTTCTGGACGTTGCGCATCGAGGGCAGGTCGTACATGGTGTCGAGGAGCACGTTCTCGAGGATCGTCCGCAGGCCGCGCGCGCCCGTCTTGCGCTGCATCGCCTTGCGCGCGACCGAGCGCAGGGCGTCCTCGCGGAAATCGAGTTCGACGCCTTCCATGTCGAACAGCTTGCGGTACTGCTTGGTCAGCGCGTTCTTCGGCTGCTGCAGGATCGAGATCAGTGCGTCCTCGTCGAGTTCCTCGAGCGTCGCGACGACCGGCAGACGGCCGACGAACTCGGGGATCAGGCCGTACTTGATCAGATCCTCCGGCTCGACGTCGTGAAACAGGTCGTTGCCGTGCGGCCGTGCGTGTTGCTCGCGCACGTCGGCGACGAAACCGATCCCGCTCTTGTGCGTGCGGTTCATGATGATCTTCTCGAGACCCGAGAACGCGCCGCCGCAGATGAACAGGATGTTGGTCGTGTCGACCTGCAGGAACTCCTGTTGCGGATGCTTGCGGCCGCCCTGCGGCGGGACCGACGCGATCGTGCCCTCGATCAGCTTCAGCAGCGCCTGCTGCACGCCCTCGCCGGAGACGTCGCGGGTGATCGACGGGTTGTCCGATTTGCGCGAGATCTTGTCGATCTCGTCGATGTAGACGATTCCCGTTTGCGCCTTCTCGACGTCGTAGTCGCACTTCTGCAGGAGCTTCTGGATGATGTTCTCGACGTCCTCGCCGACGTACCCCGCTTCGGTGAGCGTGGTCGCATCGGCGATCGTGAACGGCACGTTCAGCAGCCGCGCGAGCGTCTCGGCGAGCAGGGTCTTTCCCGACCCGGTGGGCCCGATCAGCAGGATGTTGCTCTTCGCGAGCTCGACGTCGTCACGGCCACGGGCGCCGTCCCCGTTGCGGGTCTGCAGGCGCTTGTAGTGGTTGTACACCGCGACCGACAGCACGCGCTTCGCGCGCTCCTGGCCGATCACGTACTCGTCGAGGACCTTCTTGATTTCCTGCGGCTTCGGCAGCTTGTCGCGGGTCCGTTCGGCCCGCTCCTCGAGCTCCTCGCGAATGATGTCGTTGCACAGCTCGACGCACTCGTCGCAGACGAAAACGGAGGGTCCGGCGATCAGCTTGCGCACCTCGTGCTGGCTCTTGCCGCAGAAGGAGCAGTACAGGAGCTTGCCGTCGTCGTGTTTGCCGCGGGAATCTTCGCTCATGCTTTCCTCGGTTCCGCCGCGATCCGGACTGCGCCCGCGCCGACCGGACGGCGACGGGGACACCCCCGGCAACGGCTCTGGATAAAACTATATAGCACCCGGCGAGCCCCCGCCAAGCGACCCCCGTCGGGGGCGTGAAACGCGTCGAAATCCAGCGCGTCCGCGGGGGCCAGGGGCGTATTCGGGTCGGATGGCGGCGCTCGTCAGCCCTTGACCGGCAGGTCGCCGCGCTTCGCGAGCAGCCCGTCGATCAATCCGTAGGCCCTTGCGACCTCGGCGGTCATGAAGTTGTCGCGGTCGCTGTCCTGCTTGATCCGCTCGACCGTCTGCCCCGAGTGGCGTGCGAGGATGTTGTTCAGCCGCTCGCGCGTCTCGAGCACATCGCGCGCGTGAATGTCGATGTCCGAGGCCTGTCCCTGGAAGCCCGCCGAGGGCTGATGGATCATGATCTTGGAATTCGGCAGCGAATAGCGCTTGCCGGTCGCGCCGCCGGCGAGCAGCACCGCGCCCATCGACGCGGCGAGCCCCACGCAGATCGTGCTGACGTCGGGCTTGATGAACTGCATCGTGTCGTAGATCGCGAGCCCCGCGCTCACCGAGCCGCCCGGCGAATTGATGTAGAGCGCGACGTCCTTGTCCGGGTTCTCGCTCTCCAGGAACAGGAGCTGCGCGACCACCAGGTTCGCCATGTAGTCCTCGACCGGCCCGACGACGAACACCACCCGCTCCTTCAGCAGTCGGGAGTAGATGTCGTACGCACGCTCGCCGCGCGCGGTTTGCTCGACCACCATCGGAACCAGATTCAATGCGCGTGTCGTCATTCGTGCCTGCCAACCGCGGCCAGCGCGGCGTCGTTGCGGTTTAACACTCGTTGCGGTCCAAGTCCGTCGTCGCGGTTCGACCGTTATCCAATGTGGGCCGTCCGCGGTTGGTTTTCAAGGGACGGTCGCTCGCGGGCCGGCGGACCGGCGGGAACGGCCTGCCGGACTCGACGCGCCGCGTCCGTCGCCCGGTCGTCTCACCCGCCGAAATTCATCAACTCCTTGAAAGACAAGCGCTTCTCGTTGACCTGTGCGTGCCCGAGGAGCCAGTCGACGGCCTGGTCCTCGACCGCGAGGCCTTCGAGCTGACGCATCGCGTCGGCGTTCTGGCGATACGCGCGCTTCAGCGTCTCCGGGTCGCCGTAACCGACCGCGAGCTCATCGAGCCGCTGCTCGACCCGCTGCGGGTCGGCGACGAGCTTCTCCCGCTTGATCAGTTCCGCGAGCAGGAGCCCGAGCGCGACACGCCGCCGCGCCGGCTCTTGGAACGGCTGTGGCGCCGGCGCCTGCGCCGGATCCTTGACGCCGGCGCGGCGCATCGCATCGACCTGCATCTCGCGCACCTGGGCCTCGACGAGCGCATTCGGCAGCTCGATCGGATTGGCCTGCAGGAGCTTCTCGAGCACCTCGGTCCTGTTCCGGTTGCGCAGCGCCTGATCGAGTTCGCGCCGCATGTTCCCGGTGACTTCCTCGCGCAACTTCGCGATTCCGCCCTCGGTCACGCCGAAGGCCTTGCAGAACTCCTCGTCGAGCGCCGGGAGCGACGCCTCCTCGACGCTCGCGACGGTGACCTTGAACACCGCGTGCTTGCCCGCGAGCTCGGTGGCGCGATAGTCGGCGGGGAAGTCGAGCTCGATCGTGCGTTCCTCGCCCGCCGAGGCGCCGACGAGCCCCGTCTCGAACTCCGGCAGCATCTTGCCCTCGCCGAGCACGAAACCGACGTTGTCGGCCTGGCTGCCGTTGAACGCGGCGCCGTCGATCGTGCCCGCGAACCCGATCGTGACCCGGTCGCCGCTCGCCGCGGGGCGGTCCACCGCGTGGTAACGGGTCTGCTGCGCGCGCAACCGCTCGATCATCGCATCCACGTCGGCGTCGGTGACCTCGGCGACCGACCGCTCGACCGAGAGCGCGTCGATGGGTGCGAGCGCGATCTCCGGGTAGACCTCGAAGGTCGCGACGTATTTGAGGTCCTCGCCCTCGCCGAGACTCTGCGGCTCGATCCGTGGACTGCCCGCGGGTGCGAGCTGGTGCTGCGTGACCGCCTCCGCAAAACTCGACTGCAGCAGGTCGCCGATCACCTCGCGCCGAACCTGCGGGCCGAACTGGCGCTCGATCACCGTCATCGGCGCCTTGCCGGGCCGGAACCCCTTGAGTCGCGCGGTGCGGCTCAGGTTCTTCAGCCGCGCGCCGACCTCCTGCGCGACCCGCTCGGCGGGAACTTGCACCTGCATGCGGCGTGCGAGGGTACCGATGCTCTCGACGGAAACCTGCATTTCGAACCTCTCCCGAATGATCGCTTCAGAGTCGTTGCGCCGCGAAAGTATGGTGCGAAAGGCGAGACTCGAACTCGCACGGGTTGCCCCACTGGATTCTAAGTCCAGCGCGTCTACCAGTTCCGCCACTCTCGCTTGGAGCCGAGCCGATTAGTATAGCCGAAAAGGACGAAACTCAGGGTCCGGTTTCGCGCCGCTCCCCGTGGCGGCGCTGCAGGAGCCGGGCCACCTCCCGCAGCGCCGGCAGGCCGTTTTCCAGGAGGTAGTACAGGGGACTCTCGCCGGCGAACGGCGCGCCGCGCTGCGGCCCGTGCAGCCACGCCCAGACCTGATCGGGCGTCGCACCCTGCGCCAGGGATCGCTGGATGTGCGCGACCAGGGCCGCACGCTCCTGCTGAGCGGCCGAGAGGCGCGGACCCTGGCCGAGCCGGTACCGCGCGAGCACCTGCGGCGAGGGGATCCTGAGCAGCCGGCATTGCTGCAACGGCGAGAGCTCCCAGGCGTCGGCGATCCGGAAGAAGCGCGTGAGCGCGCCCAGGCTCGTCGGCCGACCCGGACGGCGCGCGGGAGGCTGCAATACGAGGCGCGGTCCGGTGCGTGGCTTGCGCGGCAAGGAAGTCTCGATCGGGATTTACGGCCCGGTGGCGATCCGGAATATCATGACGTATGCCGACGAGCTTCGCAGAACGACTCCGTGCCGCGCAAATCGCGAGCGGCAGCCTGCTGTGCGTCGGCCTCGATCCGGACCCGGCGAAACTCCCGCCGGATCTGGCCGCGCGGCGGCAGCCGCTCCTCGAGTTCAACCGTCGGATCATCGACGCGACCCGCGAATTCGCGGCCGCATACAAGCCGCAGATCGCGTTCTACAGCGCGCAGGCGGCCGAGGCCGAACTCGCGGCGAGCATCCGCTACGTTCGCGAACGGGCGCCGCATGCGATCGTGATCCTCGACGCGAAACGCGGTGACATCGGCAACACCGCGGAAGCGTACGCCCGCGAAGCGTTCGACCGCTACGGCGCCGATGCGGTCACCGTGAACCCCTACATGGGCGAGGACTCGGTCACGCCGTTCCTCGCGCGGCCCGACCGGGGCGCGATCGTGCTGTGCCGCACGTCGAATCGCGGCGCGCACGACTTCCAGGACCTGGCCTGCGATGGCGTGCCGCTTTACCGGACGGTCGCCGCACGCGCCGCGCGATGGAACGTGCATCGCAACCTGATGCTCGTGGTCGGTGCGAACTTCACGCGCGAGATGGCGGCGCTGCGCGAAGCGCACCCTGACGTGCCGTTCCTCGTGCCCGGGATCGGCGCCCAGGGCGGCGATCTCGACGCGACGCTCGCCGCGG
>JAJXYU010000136.1 GCA_021780395.1 Pseudomonadota bacterium | reverse complement strand
CGCGAGCCACAGCGCCGCGAGCGGCGACGGCGCGGCGGCGCTGCGCGCGCGCAGCCCGGCGTGCGCCCAGTCCGCATCGATCCGCGCCCGCAACGCGTCCGGCGCACCGAACAGCCGCAGGCTCCCGCGAATCTCGAGCAGCAGCGCCGCCGGCGGCTCGAGACTCACCAGCGAGGTGTAGCGCTGCGCGCGGCGCGCGAGGTGCACGAGCCGCTGCGGCGCCGCCGGCGCGTCGAGCAGTTCGGGGAACAGCACCGCGTACCACAGCGACGGCCGGCGCGGTGGCGCCGCTCTCGCCGCGGGCGGTGCGGGCGGCGGTGGCGCCGCGGCCGGAATCGGGATCGGTGTCGGCGCGGACGCAGGCGCGGGCGGGCTCGCCGCGGCGAGCTCCGCGGCGAACAGGTCCGCGGTCCGGGAATCGCGCGCGCGGACGTTCATCGTCACGGCTCGAGCGCGATCGACGCCGGCTGGCCGCCGCGCACTTTCAGCAGCTCGAGCCGCAGCCCCGCCGCGTCACGGCTCACCGCGAGCCGCAGGTTCGCGGGCGAGGACTCGAAGCGGTGATGCTCGGGACGGAACAGCACGCCGAGCGCACCGCCCTCCTCGGCGGCGAGCTTCAGACGGCGCAGCCAGCGCAGGTCGCTGCCCTTCAGCCAGAGAAAGACCGCCGTGCAAGCACCCGACTGCAGCGCCTGTTCGGCGGCCCAGAGCGCCTCGACGCCCGATGCCGGACGCACGACCAGGAAGCGCCGCAGATCGAGGCCTTGCTGGGCGAGCGCCGGCGCATACGGCTCGTACGGCGGTGCGATCCAGATCAGCCAGCGCCCGCCGCCGGCCTCGCGCTCCGCGCCGCCGGCGAGCAACGCCGGCAGGAACAACTGCACCTCGCCGAGACCGTGGCCGGCGAGCAGCACTTCGACGAGCGCTGCGGTCGGCCAGCCGCCGTCCGGCAGTCGCGCATCGAGCGCCGCCCGGCCGGTCGGCCAGGCCGGGCGGGACGTCGCCGCCGTCGCGTCCTTCAGCCTCCAGACGCGCGCATCGGCGAGCAGTTCGGCGAGCGACCGGGGGTCACGCGGCATCCAAGGTCTTACCGCGACGCAGAACGCCGACGACGACGCCTTCGATGATCATCGGCTGGTGCTGCAGATCGACGCGGATCGGTTCGAACTCGGCGTTCTCCGGCATCAGCCACACGATCCGGCCTTCCTGCCGGTAGCGCTTGACCGTGACCTCGTTCTCCAGCCGCGCGACCACGATCTGCCGATTGCGGACCTCGGGCGTGCGATGCACCGCGACCAGGTCGCCGTCGAGGATGCCCGCGTCCTTCATGCTCATCCCGCGGACCTTCAGCAGGTAGTGCGGTTGCGGCTGGAACAGTTGCGGGTCGATCTGATAGCGCCCCTCGACGTGTTCCTCGGCGAGGATCGGCCGACCGGCAGCGACGCGGCCGATCAGCGGCAGGCCGATCTGTTCGCGCAGCACGTCCTTCAGCTGGATGCCCCGCGAGGCGCCCGGGATCAGGTCGATCACGCCCTTGCGCTGGAGCGCGCGCAGGTGCTCCTCCGCGGCGTTCGGCGACTTGAAGCCGAGCGCGCGGGCGATCTCGGCGCGCGTCGGCGGCATCCCGCTCTCCGCGATGCTGTCCTGGATGAGCCGCAGAATCTGGGTTTGCCGGGGCGTGAGGTCGGTCATACGGCACCTGGATATTCGAACAGTATTGGGATTATATACAGGAACGATCGTCTGGCAAGTCTCGCCGCGCCGCGTTAACGTCGCCGTCCATCCATCCCGCGAGGAGACCCCATGGGCAAGGACGACGACGACCGCTCGAACGACAAGGCGCTCGGCATGGGCTGCCCGATCACCCGCCGCGACTTCCTGAACGGCGTCGCGATCGGCGCGACCACCCTCGCCTCCGGATCGCTCCTCGCGGCCGCCCCGGGCGATCCGCCGGGCACCCTCGCGATGCCCTCCCAGGACATGCCGGGCTACTACCCGCCGGCGCTCACCGGCCTGCGCGGCGATCATCCCGGCTCGTTCGAGGTCGCGCACGCGCTGCGCGACGGCCGCCACTGGACCCACGCGACCGACACCGGCGAGGACTACGACCTGATCGTCGTCGGCGGCGGGATCAGCGGCCTCGCGGCGGCCCACTTCTACCGCGCGAGCGTCGGCCCGAACGCCCGGATCCTGATCATCGAGAACCACGACGACTTCGGCGGCCACGCGAAGCGCAACGAGTTCCACGTCGGCGACCGGCTGGAGCTGATGAACGGCGGCACCGAGGACATCGACAGCCCGCGCCCGTACAGCCGCATCGCGTACGGCCTGCTCGAGACCCTCGGGATCGACGTCCCGACGCTGCAGAAGTCGACCCAGCACCGCCAGTTCTACGACCACATCGGTCTCGAGCGCGCGGCGTTCTTCGACCACGAGACCTTCGGCGCGGACCGGCTCTGCGTCGGCATCGGCTCGCGACCCTGGGCCGAGGTGCTCGCCGAGGCACCGCTGTCGGCGCGCGCGAAGGCGCAGATCGCCGAGATCCAGGAAGGCCACGTCGATTACATGCCGGGCCTGTCCTCGGACGAGAAGAAGCAGCTGCTCTCGCGGATCAGCTACGAGGCGTTCCTGCGCGACTACGTGCACGCCGAGCCCGCGGTGCTGCACTACTACCACGCGAGCACCAAGGGCGAATGGGGCGTCGGCACCGACGCGGTCTCCGCGCTCGATTGCTGGGGCTTTCACCTGCCCGGCTTCCAGGGGATGAACCTCGCGAAGGGCTCGATCGAGCGGATGGGGCCGACGCCGGCCGGGTACGAGGACACCGGCGGCTCGCCGTTCCTGCACTTCCCCGACGGCAACGCGACGATCGCACGCTCGCTGGTTCGAAACCTCATCCCCGAGGCGCTGCCGGGATCCACCGTCGAGGACCTCGTGATCGCGCGCGCGGACTACTCGAAGCTCGACCGCGCCGACTCGCCGGTCCGGATCCGCCTGAACAGCACCGTGATCCACGTGCGCAACCTCGGCGAGCCGCAGACCGCGCGCGAGGTCGAGGTCACCTACGTGCGCCACGGCCGGGCGTTCAAGGCGCGCGCGCGCGCGACCGTGCTCGCGTGCTACAACATGATGATCCCGTACCTGGTGCCGGACCTGCCCGCGGTGCAGCGCGCCGCGCTGCACCGGCTGGTGAAGACGCCGCTGGTCTACGCGTCGGTCGCGCTGCGCAACTGGCGCGCGTTCGAGGCGCTGAAGACCTATTACGTGTACACGCCGGGATGCTACTTCTCGTACTTCTACCTGAACCCGCGGGTCGACCTCGGCGCGTACCGGGCGCCGACCAAGCCCGACGAGCCGATCCTGGTGCACCTGACGCGCACGCCGTGCAAGCCGGGGCTGTCCGAGTTCGACCAGAACCGGGTCGGCCGCGCCGACCTGCTGGTGACCCCGTTCGAGACGTTCGAGCGCGAGATCCGTCGCATCATGGCGCGCGCGCTCGCCGGCGGCGGCTTCGACCCGGCGCGCGAGATCACCGCGCTCACGGTGAACCGCCACGCGCACGGCTACGCGCCGGAGTACAACCCGCTGTTCGACCCGGACCTGCCGATCGAGCAGCGGCCGTACGTGGTCGGGCGCGCGCAGTTCGGGCGGATCGCGATCGCGAACTCCGACTCCGGGGGCGAGGCCTACACGGACTGCGCGATCAACCAGGGGCATCGCGCGGTGATGGAACTTTTGGAGAGCTGACGGGGTCCGATGGGCGGTGTCGATCGTGACGTCGATTTAATACGCAGAGGGCGAAAACACGCATAAAAACGTCGCGTTATACCGACACTCCGTATATTTACGGTTGCATTTGCCATTGAAAATTCGCTTTAATTGCAATGATTCGGCGCACGCGAACCCGTCCTCGCGATGGGCACGCGTGTGACGATACGTGCACGTTAACCAAGACCAATGCCACAACCCTAGGGGAAGAAGCTATGAAACTCGCAACGGTAGTCAAGGTCTCCGCCGCCGCGGCCTGCTTGCTCGCGTTCACCGGCTGCACCGATCTGAAGCCGATCCAGTCGCAAATCGACGACCTGAAGTCGCAGGTCTCGAAGCTGCAGGGTGACACCGCGAAGGCGTCGAGCGACGCGGCCGCGGCGAACTCGGCCGCCTCGAGCGCGGCGTCCGCGGCGAACGCGGCGCAGAGCACCGCGAACCAGGCGCTCTCCACCGCTCAGGCGAACCAGACGTCGATCGAGCAGATCAACGAGAAGCTCAATCGGATGTTCAAGAAGTCGGTCTCGAAGTAAGACTTCGGTCCGCTTCGGTCAACCGATCGAAGGAAGACGCCGCGGCTCGCGCCGCGGCGTTTTTTTTTGCCCGCCGCGCGCCGGATCAGTAGCGGACCAGCGCCGAGCCCCAGGTGAAGCCGCCGCCGAACGCCTCGAGCAGCAGGAGCTGGCCGCGCTGGATCCGTCCGTCGCGCACGCCGGTGTCGAGCGCGAGCGGCACCGAGGCGGCCGACGTGTTGCCGTGCTCGCCGATCGTCACGATCACCTTCTCCATCGGCATGTCGAGCCGCTTCGCGATCGCCTCGATGATGCGGATGTTCGCCTGGTGCGGGATCAGCCAGTCGAGGTCGGCCTTGGTCGCGCCGTTCGCCGCGAGCGTCTCGTTGACCAGGTGACCGAGCGTGTTCACCGCCACCTTGTAGACCTCGTTGCCCTTCATCCGCACGCCGGCCTTGCCCGCGCGCATCAGATCGAAGCCACGCGAGACGCCATCCGGATACAGCAGGAGGTCCTTGTACTTGCCATCCGCGTGCAGGTGGGTGCTCATGATCCCGGGCTCTTTCGCCGGCTGCAGCACCACCGCGCCGGCGCCGTCCGCGAACAGCACGCAGGTCGACCGGTCGGTCCAGTCGACGATCCGCGTGAGCGTGTCGGCGCCGATCACCAGTGCGCACTTCGCGTCGCCGAGCCGCACGAACTTGTCCGCGACGCTGAGCACGTACAGAAAGCCCGCGCAGGCCGCCTCGACGCTGAACGCCGGGCAGCCGTGGATCCCGAGGCGTTGCTGCAGGAGGGTGCCGACGTTCGGGAACACGAGATCCGGCGTCGCCGTGCCGACGCAGATCAGGTCGACGTCCCCGGGTTCGACGCCCGCGGCCTCGAGCGCCCGGCGCGCGGCGTGCTCGGCGAGGTCGGTCGTCGTCTCGCCGGGCATCGCGACGTGCCGGCGGGAGATCCCGGTGCGGGTACGGATCCACTCGTCGCTGGTGTCGACCAGCTTCTCGAGGTCGGCGTTGGTGAGGATTTTCTCCGGCAGGTAACTGCCGGTACCGGCGATGCGTGAGTACATACTCGTGGATCCTTCAAGTCACCGGTGGCGCGCCGAGCTTCGCCGCGATGCGCGTGGGCAAACCATTGCGTGCCTCGACGACGGCCACCTCGAGCGCGCGCTGGAACGAGAACGCATCGGCGCTGCCGTGACTCTTGATCACGACGCCGTTGAGCCCCACCATGCTCGCGCCATTATAGCGTCTCGGGTCGAGCCGCGAGCGCAGCGCGCCGAGCGCGGGCGCCGCGAGCAGCGCCCCGAGCTTGCGCACCGTGCCGCGCGTGAACTCCTCGCGCAACGCCTGCGCGATGTAGCGCGCGGTGCCTTCCATCGTCTTCAACGCGACGTTGCCGGTGAAGCCGTCGGTCACGACGACGTCGACGTCGTCGCCGAAGACGTCGTGCCCCTCGACGAAGCCGACGTAGTTGAGCCCCGAGGCGGACAGCAGCTCGTGCGCCTTCTGCACCGTCTCGTCGCCCTTGATGTCCTCCTCACCGATGTTCAGCAGGCCGATGCGCGGGCCGGGCGCGGCCGAGCGATCCTCGGCGAGCACGCTGCCCATCACCGCGAACTGGCACAGCTGCGCCGGGGTCGCGGTCGCATTCGCGCCGAGGTCGAGCATGAAGGTGTGGCCGCTGCGCGAGGGGATCCACGAGGCGATCGCCGGACGCTCGACGCCGCGGATCATCTTCAGCACGAAGTGCGCGGTCGCCATCAGCGCGCCGGTGTTGCCGGCACTGACGCACGCGTGCGCGCTCCCCGCCTTCACGAGGTCGACCGCGCGACGCATCGAGGAATCCTTCTTGTGGCGCAAGGCCTCGCGCGGATGCTCGGTCATCGCGACGACCTCGCTCGCCTCGAGCCAGTCGGTGTTCGGCGGCGCGCGCTCGCGCCAGTCGGCGGGTCGGTCGGCCGCGCGGCCGACGAGGGTGAACTCGACGTCGGGGTGCTCGCGAGCGACGGCGAGCGCGGCCGGGACGCAGGTCTCGGGGCCGCGATCGCCGCTCATCACGTCGACGGCAATGTGCAGCGGCGAACGCACGGGGCGGCAATGCGCACGGGGGTCCGCGCCGCGGCGGCCGGTTGGCCGCCGCGGCGCGTCCCGGCGCTACGCTTCGTCGTCGGCCGCGGCGGCGTCGGCCTTCGTCTCGAGCACCTTGCGACCGCGGTAGAAGCCGTCGCGGCTCACCCGGTGGCGCAGGTGCGACTCGCCGCTCTTCGCATCGACCGAGATCGTCGGCCGGCCGAGCGCCGAGTGCGAACGGTGCATGCCGCGCTTCGACGGGGTCTTTCTGCTCTTTTGAACTGCCATGGTCGCTTACGTCCTATCGGTTTTCTGCAATAAATCGCGCAATCCGTCGAACGGCCGCCGTGTCGCCGGCGCGGCC
>JAJXYU010000374.1 GCA_021780395.1 Pseudomonadota bacterium | reverse complement strand
GAAACAGCGCCTCGTTCGCGTAGATGTTGCCGACCCCGACCACGATCCGGGCGTTCATCAGCAGCACCTTGATCGCGACCTTGCGGCGGCGGGTCGCGCGAAACAGGATGGCGGCATCGAAGGCATCGCCGAGGGGCTCGGGGCCGAGCGGGGCGATCAGCGGGTGGCCCGCCGGATCCTCCGTGGTGAACAGCAGGCTGCCGAATCGCCGCGGATCGTGGTAACGGATGCGCACGCCGTCGTCGAGCACGAGGTCCCAATGATCGTGGCGCCGGGGTGGCGGGTCGTGGACGAGCACCCGCAGGCTCCCCGACATCCCGAGGTGCACGATCGCGGTCCCGGTGTCGAATCGCAGCAGCAGGTATTTCGCGCGGCGTTCGACGGCGTGCACGCGGCAGCCCTCGAGCGCGGCCTCGATCCCTTGGGGCACGGGCCAGCGCAACCGGCGTTCGCGGATCAGGAGTTTTTCGACGCGCCGGCCACCGAGCGCTGCGGCGATGCCGCGGCGGGTGGTCTCGACTTCCGGGAGTTCGGGCACGGTTCGCGCCGACGACGACCGGAACGGCGGCGTGGCGAGGCGGTGGGAACCACCGACGCGCCGGCTACTTGATCTTCGCTTCCTTGTAGGCCACGTGCTTGCGCGCGACCGGGTCGAATTTCTTCGTCTCCAGCTTGTCCGGGTGCAAGCGCTTGTTCTTCGTCGTCGTGTAGTAGTGGCCGGTTCCGGCGGACGATACCAACTTGATCTTGTCGCGCATCGCAACGTCCTCTTAGACTTTCACGCCCTGACTGCGCAGTTCGGCGACCACCACGTCCACGCCGCGCTTCTCGATCGTGCGCAGGCCGCGGGTCGTCACGCGCAGGCTCAGGAACCGCTGCTCCGCCTCCGACCAGAATCGGTGGGTGTGCAGATTCGGCAGGAACCGCCGACGCTTGTGATTGTTCGCGTGCGAGACGGTGTTGCCCGTCGTGGGGCGCTTTCCGGTGACCTGGCAGACTCGCGACATGGCGTTGGATCCCGTGACCGTGGACTTTCGAACGAGCCGCGCTTTATACCAGGGGGCGCGACAAGGATCAACCACCGGGCGATAATCGCCATTATTTCAGATGGTTATATCGTTGATTCGGGCGCTCAGCCGAGCATTCCGCGCTCCGCGAACGACACGCTCGAGCCATCGCCGACGATGATGTGATCGAGGAGTCGGATGTCGACCAGCGCCAGCGCGTCCTTGATGCGGCGCGTGATCCATTCGTCCGCCTGGCTCGGCTCGGGCACGCCCGACGGGTGATTGTGGGCGACGATCACCGCCGCGCAGTTCCAGCCGAGCGCCTGCTTGACGATTTCCCGCGGGTGCACGCTCGCGCCGTCGATCGTTCCGCGGAACAGCGGCTCGTCGTGGATCAGTCGGTGCCGGTTGTCGAGGTACAGGCAGCAGAATACCTCGTGTTCCAGATCGCGGAGCCTGGCGACGAGATAGTCGCGGGTCGCGCACGGGCTGCCGAGCGTCGGGCCGGCGCGCAGCGCCTCGCCGAGCTGGCGCCTTGCGATCTCGACCGCCGCGCGAAGCTCGGCATAGCGCGCGGGACCGAGACCCGGGTGCGCGCAGAATCGGGACCGGTCGGCGGCGACCAGTCGGCGCAGCGAGCCGAACGCGACCAACAGGTCGCGCGCGAGCCGCAGCGCCGATCGCCCGGGGATTCCGGTGCGCAGCAGGATCGCGAGCAGCTCGGCATCCGACAACGATTCGGCGCCGCGCGCGAGGAGCTTCTCGCGCGGCCGCTCGTCGGCAGGCCAATCGGATATCGCCATGGCCGCAGCATCGTCGATCGGACCCGCGTCGCGACAGCGACAAATCGCTCGCGAGCGCCCAGTTTCGCGCGCGTCGGCGTCGCTGGAACGTCGGCCTCAGCGGCGCCCGGAGCTGCCGAAGCCGCCGTCGCCGCGCTCACTCGTGGAGAACTCGGCGATGACCTCGAACTGCGCGCGCGCGACCGGCACCACGATCATCTGTGCGATCCGATCGCCCGGCTCGATCGTGAAGCGCGCGGTCCCCCGATTCCAGCAGGACACCATCAGCGGACCCTGGTAGTCGGAGTCGATCAGGCCGACGAGGTTGCCGAGCACGATCCCGTGCTTGTGGCCGAGACCGGAGCGTGGCAGCAGCATCGCGGCGAAGCCCGGATCGCCGATGTGGATCGCGATGCCGGTCGGGATCAGCGCGGCCGCGCCGGGCTCGAGCACGCACGGCGCGTCGATGCACGCGCGCAGATCGAGCCCCGCCGAGCCTGCGGTCGCGGGCTCGGGCATCGCAAAGCGCGTCCCGATCCTCGGATCGAGTATCTTCAGCTGGATTCTCGCGATCATCGGCGTCAGCGGCGGATCCGGCGCGTGCGCGGTCGGGTGCGCGGCGGTGTCGGCGGCGTGCGCCGTGTCCGCGCCGCGTGGCGGGCGACGCCCGGGGAGCGCGGCAGCCGCTCGGCGATCAACGCGATCAGCGCTCGCGCCACCTCGAGCTTCGGTGCGCGGGCGATCTCGGCGCGCCCGCCGGGCCAGAAGACCGTCAGCGTGTTGTCCTCGCAGTCGAACGCGAGGCCGTCGCCGACCTGGTTCGCGGCGATCATGTCGAGCTTCTTGCGCTTGAGCTTGGCGCGCGCGTTGGCCTCGACGTCGTGGGTCTCGGCGGCGAACCCGACGACGAACGGGCGTTTCGCCATGTCGGCCACCGACTTCACGATGTCCGGCGCCGGCTCGAGCGCCAGATCGATCGCGATCCCCTGCTTCTTGATCTTTTCCTCGGCGACCGATCGGGGCTGGAAGTCCGCGACCGCGGCCGCGGCGATGAACAGGTCGGTTTCGGCCACGTGCCGATGCACCGCAGCGTACATCTCCCGAGCGCTCTCGACGTCGATCCGCGTGATGCCGGCCGGCGTCGGCAGGTTCACCGGACCGGAGACGAGCGTCACGTGCGCGCCGGCCTCGCGCGCGGCGACCGCGATCGCGAATCCCATCTTCCCGGAGCTGCGGTTCGTCAGATACCGCACCGGGTCGATCCGCTCGCGGGTCGGGCCGGCGGTGATCAGGAGGTTCACGCCCTGCAGGAGTCCGGCGTTCGGCGGCGGCTCGAGCACGCTTTCGGCGAGCTTGACCGGCTCCCACATCCGCCCGAGGCCGACCTCGCCACAGGCCTGGACGCCGGAGTCCGGCCCGAGCACCCGCACGCCGCGCTCGACGAGCGTCGCGAGGTTCGCCTGCGTCGCCGGGTGCGACCACATCACGCGATTCATCGCCGGTGCGACGCCGATCGGCGCCTCGGTCGCGAGGCACAGGGCGGCGAGCAGGTCGTCGGCGCGACCGCCCGCGAGCCGCGCGAGGAAATCCGCGCTGGCCGGCGCAATCAGCACGAGTTCCGCCCAGCGCGCGAGCTCGATGTGGCCCATCGCCGCCTCGGCCGCCTCGTCCCACAGATCGTCGCGTACCGGTCGCCCGGACACGGCCTGCAACGCGAGCGGCGCCACGAAGCGACGCGCGGACGCCGTCATCACGACCTGCACCTGAGCGCCCCGTTCGACGAGCCGCCGGACGAGGTCCGGGCTCTTGTAGGCGGCGATCCCGCCGGTCACGCCGAGCAGGATGCGTTTCTGCGGGGTCAATGGATGCCCTTCAATTGCTTGAAGCGTGCGATGTCGTCGGCGAACTGCGCGCGCATCGCCGCCTCTTCGCGGTGCTTCTCGTCGAGATTCTGTTGCTGTGCGCGAATGTCGCCGGTCACCCGGACGAGGTCGTCGGCCAGTTGATCGGGCATCGGCGGTGCCTTCGGATCGTTCGAGTACGGCCGGAACCGTTCCCCCTCGGCGCGCAGCTTCGCGAGTTTCACGTTCAGCGTGTCGAGGTATTGGCTCGTGACCCGGACCTGGTCCGCGAGCATCCCGATCCGCTGATCCCGCAGCCGTTCGATGTCACGAACCGAGGAGTAGGTGTTCAGCAGGTTGCGGTCGCGCAGGCGCTGCGCCTCGGCGGCGCGTGCGCGCTCCGCGGCGGCGGCGATCTCGGCCGGCGTCTGCGCCGCGGATTGTTGGCCGACGACCACTCCTTCGGCGTTCAGCATTTCCTGCGCCCGGCCGGCGTCGCGTTCCGGGACATGGTCGCCGTAATGCACGACGCCGTGGGAATCGACCCATCGGTAGACCTGCGGCGCGGCCGCGTGGCCGACCGCCGTGGCGGCGCAGCCGAGCGCGACCGCGATCCAGCGGTGACGGAGGGTGGCGAGAGGCATCATGGTCGGTTCTCCCCGCGGATTCCGTAGCGGTCGCGGTACGCCCGCATCGCCTCGAACTGCGGCCCGCCTCGTGCGGCGACGTGGGTCAGCAGGCTCTCCAGGGTCAGGATCGAGATCACCGGGATCCCGAACTGCTCGCTGACTTCCTGCACCGCGGACAGCTGACTCTCGGCGCCGCGCTCCTGCCGGTCGAGCGCGAGCACGACGCCGGCCGGGTGGGCGCCGGCCGCGCGGATGATCGAGATCGACTCGCGTACCGCGGTGCCGGCGGTGATCACGTCGTCAACGATGAGCACGCGCCCCCGAAGTGGCGCGCCGACGGTCGAACCGCCCTCCCCGTGATCCTTCGATTCCTTGCGATTGAACGCGAACGGCGCGGTCAGTCCGTGGTCGGTCGCGAGCGCGGCGGCAGCGGCGGTGACCAGCGGAATTCCCTTGTAAGCGGGGCCGAACAGCACGTCGTAGGCCAGGTCCGAGGCGACGATCGCCGACGCGTAAGCCTGCCCGACCGCGGCGATCGCCTCGCCGGTGTCGAAGCGACCGGCGTTGAAGAAATACGGGCTCTCGCGTCCCGACTTCAGCTTGAAGGCGCCGAACTGCAGCACCCCGAGCCGCAGGCACCAGTCGATGAATTCGCTTTGATACGGCTGCAGCATACAAGTGCCAGTCTCGCAAGGCGCCGCGCACGGCGCAAGCCGCGCCGCGAGCGTCCCGACCCACTGGTATCATCGGTCGATGCGGATCGTCACGCTGAATGCGAACGGAATACGTTCGGCCGCCCGCAAGGGCTTCTTCGACTGGCTGCCGGCGCAGCGCGCCGACGTCGTGTGCATCCAGGAAACCAAGGCGCAGGTCGCGCAGCTCGCCGACCCCGCGTTCTGGCCCCGCGGGTACCACTGCTACTACTTCGATGCCGAGACGAAGGGATACGCGGGCACGGCGCTGTACGCGAAGCGCGAGCCGACGCGCGTCGAACGCGGGTTCGGCGTGCCGGAATTCGACGCCGAAGGGCGGTATCTGGAGGCGCACTTCGACGGGTTCAGCGTGGTCTCGCTGTACCTGCCGTCCGGATCCTCGGGCCCGGCGCGGCAGGCGTCCAAGTTCCGCTTCCTCGACGCGTTCCTGCCGCACCTGCGCCGGCTGCGCCGCCGGCGCAAGCCGACGATCCTCTGCGGCGACTTCAACATCGCGCACCAGCCGATCGACTTGAAGAACTGGCGGTCGAACCAGAAGAACTCCGGCTTCCTGCCCGAGGAACGGCGCTGGCTCGACGCCGTGTTCGGCGACGAGCGCTACATCGATGCCTTTCGGGCGGTCAACTCGGCGGCGGATCAATACACCTGGTGGTCGAACCGGGGGCAGGCCTACGCGAAGAACGTCGGCTGGCGGATCGACTACCACGTCGCGAGCGCGGCGCTGCGCGAGCGGATTCGTCACGCCTCGATCTTCAAGGAACGGCGGTTCTCCGACCACGCACCGCTCACGATCGATTACGACCTCGAGTGGTGATGCTTGGCCGCGGAGGGTAAGCCGGGGTTGCTCGAGGCGCTGCGCGACCGGCGGATGGTCGCGACCTTGCTGCTCGGGTTTGCGTCGGGACTCCCCTTCAATCTGACGAGCGCGACCCTGCAGGCCTGGCTGGCCGACGCGAAGCTCGACATCCGCACGATCGGCCTGTTCTCGCTGGTCGGATTGCCGTACGTGCTGAAGTTCCTGTGGGCACCGACGCTCGATCGCTATCTCCCGCCGTTGCTCGGCCGGCGCCGGGGATGGATCCTCATCTACCAGCTGTGCCTCGCCGCCGCGATCGGCGTGATGGGCTTGTGTTCGCCGCGCCAGGCGCCGTTATCGCTCGCGCTGCTCGCGCTCACCGTCGCGACCCTGTCGGCCTCGCAGGACATCGTGATCGATGCCTACCGGGTCGACCTGATTCCCGGCGAGCAGCGAGCGCTTGCGGCGGCTGCGAGCGCGTTCGGCTACCGGACCGCGGCGATGTTCGCCGGTGCGGTGATCGTGCTGATCGCCGCTCGGACCGGATGGCACGTCGCCTACGGCATCGTCGCGGCGCTGATGGCCGCGACCGCGCTCGCGACGCTGTGGTCGCCCGAACCGGAGCGGCCCGGCCGGCCGCCGCCGACCCTGGCCGAGGCGGTCGTCGAGCCGGCCAAGGATCTGCTGCGACAACCGGGCGCGTGGGGGTTCTTGCTGCTGGTGCTGCTCTACAAGTTCGGTGATGCGTTCGCCCTGAGCCTGTACAGCGCGTTCATGCTCAAGGGCGTCGGTTTCTCCCTGAGCGAACTCAGCATCGCCGGCAAGGTCAACATGACGGTGTCGACGATGATCGGCACCGCGCTCGGCGGCTGGCTCTACATGCGCTGGGGGATGTTCCGTTCGCTGCTGAGCTTCGGCGTGCTGCAGGCGGCGACGCTGCTGCTGTTCCTGTGGCTCGCGCTCGCCGGCCGGGAGCTGTGGTTGATGATCCTCACGACGAGCCTCGACAATCTGGCCGGCGGCATGGGTCTCGCGGCGTTCATCGC
>JAJXYU010000068.1 GCA_021780395.1 Pseudomonadota bacterium | reverse complement strand
CGCGGTTCGAGCCGACCGTTCCGTAGTAGTTGAAGCCGTACGCGAGTTGGGCGTATCCGCCGATCATGTGCGTCGGCTTGACCACGACTCGCGTCACCGCGTTGTGGATCCCGCCACGGGCGTGCGTGATCGACGACAGCGGGGTGTTCACGATCCGTTCCTGGGCGTGGTACATCATCGCCATCCCCGGTCGGACCCGCTGACTGACGATCGCGCGGGCCGCGATCGCGCCATTGCCGTTGAAGACTTCGATCCAGTCGTTGTCCACGATGCCGGCCGCCTTCGCGTCATCCTCCGCGATCCAGACGCACGGTCCGCCACGGCTCAGCGTCAGCATCAGGAGGTTGTCGGTATACGTGCTGTGGATCCCCCACTTCTGGTGCGGCGTGATCCAGTTGAGCACCAGTTCCTTCTGCCCATTGCCGTGCCGCCCGAGCATCGGGGCGACCGCCTTCAGGTTGACCGGCGGCCGGTACGCAGCGAATCCCTCGCCGAAGGCGATCATCCACGGATGATCCTGGTAGAACTGCTGCCGCCCGGTCAGCGTGCGCCACGGGATGAATTCGTGGACGTTCGTGTACCCGGCGTTGTAACAGATCTTCTCGTCCTCGATTCCCGACCAGGTCGGTGACGTGATGATCTTGCGAGGTTGCGCTTGAATGTCCCGGAAGCGGATCTTCTCGTGCTCCTTCGGGAGCGCGAGATGAGCGTGATCGCGACCGGTGATCCGCGACAGCGCCTCCCAGGCCTTGACCGCGACATGTCCGTTGGTCTCCGGCGCGAGCATCAGTATCGTCTCCGCCGCCTCGATGTCGGTCGAGATGCGCGGACGACCCTGCGCCGGACCTGGTTCACGGACGCGACCGTTCAATTCCCCGAGCGCATCGACCTCCTCGGCGGTCTTCCAGGCGATGCCCTTGCCACCGTTGCCGGCCTGTTCCATCAGGGGACCGAGCGACGTGAACTGGGCATGGGTTGCCGGATAGTCCCGCTCGACGACCGTGAGGCTCGGGGCGGTCTTGCCCGGGACGAGGTCGCACTCGCCGCGCTTCCAGTCCCGCACGTCCACCTGACCGAGTTCCGCCGCGGTGTCGTGCATCAGCGGCGTGAGCACGAGATCTCGCTCACGTCCCAGATGCCCCACACAGACCTCGGAGAACCGGCGGGCGAACCCCTTGAAGATCTCCCAGTCCGAGCGAGCCTCCCAGGGCGGATCGACCGCCGCCGAGAGCGGGTGAATGAACGGGTGCATGTCGGTCGTGTTGAGATCGTTCTTCTCGTACCACGTCGCGGCCGGCAGCACGATGTCCGAGAACAGTGCGGTGCTGTTCATTCGAAAATCCAGCGTGACCAGCAGGTCGAGCTTTCCCTCCGGGGCGTGCTCGTGCCAGGCGACCTCCGTGGGACGCGTGCCGTCCGCGGCCTGTTCCGCGTTGAGCACGCCGTTCGGCGCGCCGAGCAAATGCTTGATGAAGTATTCCGACCCCTTGGCGGAAGCACCGAGCAGGTTCGAGCGCCAGACGAACAGGTTCCTCGGCCAGTTGTCCGGATCGTCCGGATCCTCGCAGCTCAGACGCAGCGTGCCGTCGCGCAGTCCGGTGACCGCGAAGGCCTTCGGATCGACGCCCGCACGATCCGCCGCCCGACAGACCTCGAGCGGGTTGGTCTTCAGTTGCGGCGCCGAAGGCAACCAGCCCATCCGTTCGGCGCGGACGTTGTAGTCGATCATCGCGTCGGCGCGCGCCGCCGAGTCCGCGAGCGGCGACAGGATCTCCGCGACGCCGAGTTTCTCGTAGCGCCACTGATCGGTATGCGCGTACCAGAAGCTGGTCGAGTTCATCTGACGCGACGGACGCAGCCAGTCGAGCGCGAACGCGAGCGCGGTCCAGCCCGTCTGCGGGCGCAGCTTCTCCTGACCGACGTAATGTGCCCATCCGCCGCCCGGCACGCCGATGCACCCGCACAGCATCAGCATGTTGATGATCCCGCGGTAATGCATGTCCATGTGGTACCAATGATTCAGACCCGCGCCGACGATGATCATCGACGTACCGCGGGTGCGATCCGCGTTCTCGGCGAACTCTCGGGCGATGCGAATGACCGTCCCGGCAGGGACCCCGGTGATCGATTGCTGCCAGGCCGGGGTGTACGGCACGTCGTCGTCATAGGACCGGGCGCAGGGATGGGATTCGTCGCGGAATCCGCGATCGATGCCGTAGTGAGCGGCCAGCAGGTCGTAGACCGTGGCCACGCGCTCGGTCGATTCGGCGCCTTGCCCGTCGGCGACCGTGACGACGCGGTATGGCACCCGTCGAACCAGGACGTCGTCCTGGATGTTCCCCGGATGATGATCCGACGGGACTCCGCCGAAGTACGGGAATCCGACTTCGGCGAGTCCGTCGTGGCGATCGATCAGGGTCAGCGCCAGGGTGCTGCGCGCTCCGGTCCGCGCGTCACGCTCCTCGAGATTCCAGCGACCGGCCTCCTCTTCGGGGCCCCAACGGAATCCAACCGACCCTTGCGGAAGCGTCAGCGCGCCGGACTCCTCGAATGCGACCGTCTTCCACTCGGGGTTCGTCGCTTGACCGAGCCGATCGGCGAAGTCTCCGGCTCGCAGATAGCGATCCGCGACGTGGACCTTTCGTCCGTCGGCGAGTCGCTGCTCCTTGAGCCTGACCAGCATCGGCAGGTCCGTGTACCGGCGACAATAGTCCTGGAAGTACCCGGATCGGCGCTCTCCGAAGTGGAATTCGCGCAGGATCACGTGACCCATCGCCATCGCGAGCGCCGCATCGGTCCCCTGCTTGGGGTTCAGCCACTCGTCGCTGATCTTCGCCACCTCCGCGTAATCCGGCGTGATCGCGACGGTCTTGGCGCCCCGATAGCGCGCTTCGGTGTAGAAGTGCGCATCCGGCGTGCGGGTCTGCGGGACGTTCGACCCCCACGCGATCAGGTAATTCGAATTGAACCATTCCGCGGACTCGGCGACGTCGGTCTGTTCCCCCCAGACCTGCGGTGACGATGGCGGCAGATCGCAGTACCAATCGTAGAAGCTGCCGCAGACTCCGCCGATGAGGCTCAGGTATCGCGATCCGGCGGCGTAGGAAACCATCGACATCGCCGGAATCGGCGAGAAGCCGTAGATCCGGTCGGGACCGTACCGCTTGATCGTGTAGACGTTCGCCGCGGCGACGATCTCCTCCACGGTCGCCCAGTCCGCGCGCACGAAGCCACCCATCCCGCGGACGCGTTGGTAGTCGCGCCGCTTCTCTGCATCACCGACGATGCTCGCCCACGCCTCCACGGGACCCATCGCTTCACGCGCGGCCCTCCACAGGCGCAGCAGACGGGCGCGAATCATCGGATACTTGATTCGATTCGCCGAATACAGATACCAACTCGCCGACGCACCGCGCTGGCAACCGCGCGGTTCGTGATTGGGCATGTCCGGTCGGGTTCGCGGATAGTCGGTCTGCTGCGTCTCCCAGGTCACGATGCCGCCCTTGACGTAGATCTTCCAGGAGCACGATCCGGTACAGTTGACCCCGTGAGTCGACCGGACGATCTTGTCGTGTTGCCAGCGGTTGCGGTAGGCGTCCTCCCAGGTCCGATCCTCGGTCGTGCACTGTCCGTGATTCCCCGAGAATCTCTCACGTCGTCGCGTGAAATACGTCAGACGGTCGAGCAGGTGACTCATTGCGACTCCTGATGACGGGCATGGGCGAACGGTGCGATCGAATGCCGGTGCCGTGCATCTGTCGAGCGTGTCGCGTAGAGCAGTCCGGTCAGCGCCAGGCTCGCGACCGCGAGGGCCACGTAGATGCCGTAGCCTCGTGCGTAACCGACAGGGCCCATCGTCTGCGCGATTCGACCGAGCAGCGGAGGCACGACGAATCCACCGAGCGCGCCGAGTCCTCCGACCCAGCCAGCGGCCCCACCGACCGCGTCCGGAACGTACTGTGGCACCAGCTTGAAGACCCCCGCATTCGCAATGCCCATGCCGGCGCCGACGAGCAACTCGCCGAGGACGGTCATCGAGAACTGGCCCGACGAGGTCATGACGATGGCCCCGGCGAGCAGCAATGCGTAGGCGGCGAGAGCGACCCGTTCGCCGCCGAAGCGGTCCGCCCAGGCGCCCCCGGGAACGCGGATCAGCGACGCGAACAGGGAGAATCCCGCGGTCAACCCGAGGGCGACCCAGTGCGGGGCGTGGTAGAACGCGGTCCAGAACGTCGGCAACCACGCGGTCAATGCGAGGAATCCGCCGAACGACGTGAAGTACAGGAATACGAGCGGCCAGGTCCGCCAGCTCGCGGCGGCGTCGAGCAACGTACGCAGCACGCTCGGCGCCGGAAGCAGCTCCTGTCCCTGTGCGCGCGCCGCGGCCTCGGCCTCCGGCCCGGGAACTCCCCGGCGCCGCAGCTGGAAGTAGGGAGCGTCGAACCCGAGGAACGCATAGGCAACGAGTCCGCTGAGGACGAGCGCGAGCGACACGAGGTAGCCGACCCAGAGACCACCGATCGCGATGATCAACGGCAGCACGATCGCGACCAACCCCGGCGAGGTATTGCCGAAGCCGGCGTAGAAGGCCAGTGCGCGACCTTGTCGCGTCTTCGGAAACCAATAGGACACCTGGCCGATGCCGACGGAGAAGGTCGCGATGCCGCACCCGCCGAGCGCACCGAAGAACAACAGGATCGGATAGTGGCGCTGCGTCAGATGCGCCGGGTAGAGCGTCAGCAGCATCCAGTAGAGTCCGGCGATGCCGATCACCGACGCGATCAGGAGGATCAGGAAGGGCGATTTCCCTCCGGTACGATCCACCGAGGCCCCGAAGGGGATCCGCAACAGCGAACCCGTGAGCATCGGCATCGCGACCAGCGTGCCGACCTGGGCCGGATCGAGCTGCATGACCTTGATGAAGCTCTGCGCAGTCGGCCCGAACAGGGAGACGGCGCCGAAGCCGATGAAGAATCCGATCGTTGCACCGATCAGTGACTTACCCGGATCGCCGCGTAACCGGCCGACCGCTCTCGTTGGCTGCGACATCGTGATTCCCTTCGAGTCTCGACACGGGAATCACTGTAGTCGCGGCGATCCGCGATCGACATCCGTCGGTCGGCGTGTTCCGGTAGTCCAAACGGATTAGCGGCTTCCCGAGAGGCGTCCTCGGTCAACCGCAATCGGACCCGCCGGGCGACTCATCGGTTCTGGTCACGCCACCCATGCTCGCTCGCATAGACGGCGATCTCGACACGCGAAGTCAGATCGAGCTTGCGGAGAATGCTCGCGACGTGGATTTTCACGGTCGCCTCGGCGATTTTCAGTTCACGGGCGATTTCCTTGTTGCTCGAGCCCCCCGCGACCGCCGCTGCGACCTGCCGTTCACGGGGGCTGAGCACGCTCTCGTCGAGGGCCGCGGACGTCGACGCGACCAACGGCGCCGCGAATGCGTCCGCCAGCTTCGAGGTCATCTCGGGGCTGATCACCGCTTCGCCGTGGTATGCGCGCTCGATCGCACTCACCAGTTCCGTGGCATCGCAGCTCTTCAACAGATAGCCGCTCGCGCCCGCCCGGAGCGCCGCCCCGAGATCCGCGGCATCCTCGCTCACCGTCAGCATCACGACCCGCGCCCCCGGGACCGCATCGCGCAGAGCGCCCACGGCATCGACTCCGCGTACACCGGGCAGATGATTGTCGAGGAGGATCACGTCCGGGCGTTGCAGCGAGACGACCCTCGACGCTTCCCCCGCATCCGAGGCCTCGCCGACCACGCGCAGGTGCGGTTCGCGTGCCAGGAGTGCGATCAGGCCTCGACGGAACAAGGTGTGGTCGTCGACGACGACGAGCCGAATCTCAGCGGTCACGGGCGACCTCCGCCGCGTCCGTCGGCGGCAACTCCAACACGACGGTCGTACCACGCCCAGGCGATGAGTCGATCCGAAGGGCGCCGTTGATCGTCCGGGCGCGCTCGCGCATGATCTGCATGCCAACCCGTGTCCCGGGCGGATTTGCCTGGGGGTCGAACCCCACTCCGTCGTCCGCGATCTCGAACGACCAGTGAGGCTCGCTGCGAATCCGGACGTCGACGTGACTCGCGCGGGCGTGTTTGCGAACGTTCGAGAGCGCTTCCTGGACGACGTGCAACACCTGAATCTGCACGTCCGCGTCCGGCGGCCTGCCGTGCCCGTCGAGCGTCAGGCGGGTCGGAACACCGCTCTGCAATTCGAACTTCTGCAGCGTGCTGCGCAGCGCCGATTCGACGTCGATGTCGGACGCACGCGTGCGAAAGTGCAGCAACAGTTCGCGCACGTCTGCCTGGCTCTCTCGAACGCCCGCATCCAGCTCGCCGAGCACCGCCTCGACCTCGGGCTTCGATCCGGACTGCAGCGCCGCGCGCAGCAGCTGCACCTGGATCTTGAGAAACGCGAGCGACTGCGCGATCGAGTCGTGCAGCTCACGGGCGAGCAGGGTCCGTTCCCGGGCAACGACGGCCTCTCGCTCCAGCGCGGCACTGCGCAGCCCCTCCATCGCGCTTGCGAGGTGTCCGGCGAGTGCCTCGAACAACGAACGTTGGTCGGCGTCCATCTCGACCGGATCGCGATAGAGCAGGTCGAGTTCGCCCAATAAGCGCTGGTGCAAGCCGACGGGCACGCTGACGACCGTGGTATATCCTTCGCGCAGGCAGACCCGCACCTGCATCGGCGGCGACCCTGCGGCGTCGAGCCGTCGGACGAGGATTCCCGATCCCGCGGTCGCGAGGCCGCAATGGCAGGTGCCGGCCGCAAGACAACGCTCCTGATCGACCATCGACTCCGGCACGCCGTCCGAGGCGAGCAGCGCATAGTGCTCCCGGCCCTCATCGGTCCATCGCAGCAATGCGCCATCGGCGCCGGCAAGCCTGCGCACCGCGCGAACGAAGCCGGTCGACAGCTCGTCGAGACCCGGCGCGCGCGAGACCAGCCGGCTGATCTCGTAGAGGGCGGCGAGTCGCTTCTGTTGCGACTGCAGGCTGGCCGTCTTGGCTCGAACACGCGCCTCGAGCTCTGCGTACGAGGCCTCCAGATGCTGCGCCATCCGGTTGAATCCGCGCGCGAGATCCCCGAGTTCGTCACGGGAATCGACATCGACGCGCACGGTGAGATCGCCCCTCTCCAGCGCCGACACCCCGCGATGCAGGCGTCCGACCGGAGCGAGAACCAGCAGATATCCCGCATACATCATCAACAACGCACCGAGCACCACGAGGGTCGCGAGGCTGACCTGCAGGAGGTGCAGTGCCGCCATCCAGTGATCCAGCCGCCACTCGATCCCCGTCACGAAGGCATCGATTCCGGAGACGAAGCGATCGACCTCCGCCCGGGTCGGCCGCGGCTCCCGCGGATCGAGCCAGCGGGCACGCAACGCCAGCCAGTCATCGCGGACATGCGCAAAACGTGCGCGCAGCACCGGGTTCCAGGGAACGAACAGCGGCCGTGCCGGATCGCCGTCACGGAGTTCCGAGAGAATCCGGTCGAATTCGGCGGCGCGCGCTCGCACCTCGGGGCGATCCGCCTGCGAAGCGGACAACGCCAGACGGTAGCTTAGCATCCGCAGGCGGCCGGCTTCGTTGACCGCCGCGGCACCGCCCTCGAGGTTCCAGGACAGCCAGACGGTGCCGCCGACCGCCAGCAGCGACAGCGCGAGAAACGCAGCCGCGAACGCCGCGATCTTGCCCGTCAGCGTCCAACCGTACCGGCTGCCGGAATCCTCGACACTCGCATCCATCGCACGCGCCTCGCGATCGGGAAACGACGGGCGGCCGACATCACGGCATCCCCGTCACGCTCCGGTATCGGTCGCGCGACGGTGCGCCTGACTCTTCGCGGACGGAGGACGCGCCCTAGGCGGCCGCCCGACGTCCGATTTCGACCCGCCAGGTCGTCGGACCTTCCTCCAGGTAACTCCAGGAAAATTCTCCCTCGTATTCCGCATCGAACTGGTAGTAGAGAGGCCGCGGATCATGGTCGTTGACGAGTACGAAGGACTCGCCGGGCTCGAGCGCGGCATACGTCTCGAATATCTGCCGGTGACGATCTCTCGGAATCAGGGTGCGCACGTCGAGCATCTTGAGTTCGGGCATTGGTTTCCCCTTCGAATGACACGGTCCGATGACGGATCGACTGTATCGCGCGGCGCGCGGCGCGCCTTGACGGGGGTCAAGCGATTGCCATCGCCGGACCCGACTGCAGCGCATCCGGACGCGCCGACGATCACAGGCTGTCGTTCACTCGCGCGATGTTCGCCTCGTGCGCTTGCAACATCCCGGACAATTCGCGTCGCAGACCGTCCTGCCGCACCTTCGGCAGGAGGTCCCGGAGCTTTCGCACCACCCAACCCTGACCGCGATTTAGAAAGGCGAGGCGCTCGTGCCAATCGCCGATCGCCATCGCTTTCCCGTAGAACGCACCGGTGCTCGACGACGGTATCGCCCCGAGGGCGGTGATCGCCCGGTGCAACATCGCGCACCACCGCGCTTCGTCCGCCTGAACCGCCCGCATCAGATCCGCGAGCGTTTCGGATTGCGCGTCGCGGATACTTTCGAGCGCGACGCGTGCACCCGCACGCTCGGCCTCGAGTAGCTCGTTGAGTCGGGCGACGAGTTCGGCATCATCGATGGCGTTCATGGACGTCTCCCGCGGTCGGTTCGTGCTCGGGCACTCCCGACCCGCTTGATCTCGATCAAGGCACCCACCTCCCTGACGGTGGATCGTCGAATCGCGTCGGCATGCTGAACGGTCGCCGGACGAGCGGGTCCGTCACTGTCCGTGCTGCGGCGCAGGTGCCGCGAGCGACCGTCGGCATCCCGCAATATCCACCACTCGAGGCGAGGCTCGTGGTCCGGCGTAATCGACTGCTCGGCAGGTTGGCGCGCATCACGCCGATGCAGCCGGTCGCCCCACCCATTCCGATGCTCCTGGAACACCATGGAATCTTGAATGAGTTGTTCTCTCGGCACCAGACCGCGCTGGTCGAGCGGCAGTGGGCAAGTGCGACCTCGCTTCTGCTCGACTATGAGCAGCGACTGGCGAGCCACTTCGACCTCGAGGAGCGGGTTCTCCTGAGCCGATGCGATCCATCCATCCCGCTTCGCTGGTCGACGAGCATCTACACGGCGGAGCACCGCCGAATCACCCGCTTGGTTCGCGACGCGATCGGCCGGCTGGAAGGCGCACGCGCGGTCGAGATCACCTCCCGGACGCTGATCGGCCTGATCGATGCCGAGGGTCCCCTCAAGCGTCTCGTGGAGCATCATCAGGAACGCGAAGAGATCGGACTTTTCGCGGAGCTCCTGCGGTCGCAATCTCGCCGTTGACGGCACGGATCCCGTCGACCTTCGCCACGGCGCCGGGTGCAGCGTCGTCCCGGGCGACTCCCCCGGGACTCGCTATCCCTTTCCCGTCGACGTCGGGCGCCGGCGCCATTCGGAGGGCGGCACGCCCACGAGTTTCTTGAAGGCCCGGCTGAAAGCCGCGTCCGACTCGTAGCCGACTTGTTCGGCGATCGCCGCGATGTTGGAACTCGCGTCACTGAGGACGCTCGCCGCAATCTGCATGCGCCACCGCGCGAGATAGCGCATCGGTGGCATTCCCAGGAGATCGGTGAAGCGTTCCGCGAGGACCGAGCGCGACAGACCCACCTTTCTGCCGAGCTCATCGATCGTCCAGTCATGCGCCGGACTGCCGTGCATCAGCGACAGGGCCCTGCCGACGAAAGGATCGCGCAGACCGGCCAGCCATCCGGCCCGATCGGCTGGCATGCTCTCCATGTGACGACGCACGACTTCGATGAACATGAGTTCGCTGAGCTTGGCGAGGACGCTCTCGGTGCCGGCTCGCTTCTCGGTCGACTCCGCCACCGCGACCCGGACGAACTGGGCGAGCCAGCCGCCCGCTGCATCCGACGATGCCCTCACCTTCATCACCGCCGGCAGGTTGTCGAGCAACGGGTTGAACGGTCGCGCGTCGCACGCCAGGAATCCGCACACCAGCCGTGCGGCGACGGGGCCCTCGTCGCCGTATCTGACCGAAAACGGGAACGTACCATCCACGGGCACGACCGACGCATCGCCGGCCACCGGATTCGCGCGCATTCCCGGACGACTCGACATCACGTGCGGATCACCCCGGGTGATGACGATGATGTCACCGGCCTCGAGCGTGATCGGCTCGCCACCGATCACGGTGGCGAAACACCGGCCTTGCGTGACGACATGGTACGAGATCAGCCGCTCACCGCCCGGCAGGATCCTCGGCAGGATGAGCTCTGCCGGCGGTTGCTCCGCCACCCACGGCTCCGTTGCGGCGACTTCGAAGAATGTCGCCCCCGTCAGTCGCACGGTTCGCAGCAGATCCGACAGCGCATCGCTAGGCATTGGAGTTCCGCTCGCAGGCACGACGCCGGTCGGTGCGATGACGATTGCGGACGAATCCGGACGTCACGCCAAATCAGCCGGACGACCGAGCATACACGCCGGCGGTCGCCGCGTGTAAAACGACTCCTCGACACCTCGGCGTCGGCAGCGACCGGCAGGCCACGCTGGGGCTTCCGGCCGGGCGGTCGCACCCAGGAGGCGAGCATGGAGATCGGAGTCCAGGCGGTGGAGCCCGCAACGATCGATCTCGAGGCCATCAAGGCCCGGAGCCGTAGCGCGTGGAGCGTCGGCGATTACGCGGCCGTCGGCAACACCTTGCAGATCGTCGGCGAGATGCTCTGCGAGGCCGTCGATCTACGCTCGAATCAACGGGTGCTCGACGTCGCGGCAGGCAGCGGGAACGCCACCCTCGCAGCCGCTCGTCGTTTCGCGAACGTGGTGTCGACCGACTTCGTCGAATCGCTGCTGGAGCACGCCGCAAGGCGTGCGGCGGCCGAACGACTGCCGGTCACGTTTCAACCGGCGGATGCGGAGCGCCTGCCCTTCCCGGCCGAGAGCTTCGACGTCGTGCTCTCCACGTTCGGTGTGATGTTCACGCCGAACCAGGAACAGGCGGCACGGGAACTCCTGCGGGTCTGCCGCCGGGGCGGCACGATCGGACTGGCCAATTGGACGCCCGGCGGATTCATCGGAAAGCTCTTCCAGATCCTCGGTCGGTACGTCCCGTCGGCACCGGGTGTGAAATCGCCGCTGCTCTGGGGCACGAAAGCCCACCTCGATGGGTTGTTCGGGTCCGATGCGGTGGTCGAGACGACCATCACGCAGTTCGTGTTCCGTTACCGGTCGAACCGACACTGGATCGAGTTCTTCAGCACCCGATATGGACCGATGGTGAAGGCATTCGCTGCGCTCGACCCGGACGCGCGGGCGCGCCTCGAGGCGGACATCGACGCACTCCTCGAGCAGCTCAACGTGGCGCAGGACGGGTCCCTGGTCATTCCGGGCGAATACCTCGAAGTCGTGGTCACGCGACGCACGTGAAACGGCGCGCGCGTGGGCGCCGATCGGCCACGCGAGAATCGTCCCGAGCACGACCCCGGCCTGACGCAGAGCGCCGCGCAATTCGATGAATTGCACGTCCACGCCGATCGCGGCGGATTCGAGACGTGCGTACGCGGCGAGGCTCTCGGTGCCGCTCGACAGACTCCGCTTCGCCATCGCCGCGGCGCGAGCCGTCGCCGCGCGTTGCGCCGCGAGCACCACGAGTTGGCGCCGCATGATCTGCGTCGCCGTCCAGACTTCATCCGCCTGAACGATGCTCTCGTCGAGTCGCGCTTGGTAGCGTCGGTAGAGGTACGCTCTGGTCGCACGGGCGATCGCGATCGAACCACGGTTGCGGTTGAAGACCGGCAAGCTCAACGACACGTTGAAGCCGGTGCTCTGGATTCCTTCTTCGGCGCTGCGCGCCTTCTCCACGCCGACGCCGATCAGCGGGAACTGGCCGAGTATCGCGACGCGCAGCCGTTGCTCCTGGCTGCGATAGCCCGCACGCAATGCGAGCAGATCGGGTCGCCGACGGGGCAGCTGCGCGAGCGCCGATCGATAGCGCGCGGCGGTGATCGCCGGCTCGCGAGCCGCACGGCGCAAGCGCAGGTGCACCGACGGCTCGAGCCCGAGCAGGCCATCGAGCGCGTGGCGGTTGGTGTTCTCGCGCAGCTCGAGCGCCCGCCAGGCAGCCTCGGCGGCATTCCAGGCCGTCAGGTCCCGGGACACCCGGGCGGAGGACACCTCGTGATACGCAAGCGCGGCGAGATCGCGACGGTAGAGCCGTTCGAGCGTCCGGCGCCGGGCGCCGAGCACGGTCCGCAAGCGCCGCAGCGTCCGTGCCTGCACGTAGAGCTCCCGCGCGCGAGCGGCGACTTGCCACTCCTGCCAGACCACGTTGAGGTGAACGCGTCGCGCCTGGGCCCTCGCCGCCGCCGTCGAGGCCGCGTGCGTGATCAGCGCCCGGAGGGCTTCGGTCAGCGCGGCGGTGTAGCCGGTGAAGAACGGCGACTTCGAGATCCCGCCGGTCAGTACCGGATCCGGCAGCAGCCCGGCCGCGAACACCTGGGCCCGCGCGATGTGGTCACGGCGGCGTACGGCGCGGAGCCCGGGATTGCCGAGCACCGCGAGCGTCGCGACGTTCGACTCGGTGAACCCCTTCGCCGGGTCGATCGGCGCGGGGCGCAAGCCGGGAATGGCGAAGTCGCGGGCGGCGACGATCACGGTCGGCGCGGGTGCCAGATTCGATTGCCAAGGCAACGGCTTCGGTCGATAGATCGCGCAGCCGCCGAGCGCCGTGACGGCGCTCGCGAGCAAGCCGATCAGGAACCACGACCGGTGTCCGAACGACTGCACGTCGGTCCGTCGCAATGCCACGCGGTGGCGATGCCCGGTCATCGCGCGGTCTCCCGGGCGAGCTGCCGGTGTCGCCAATGGAGATAGAGCGCCGGGATCAGGTTGGTGCTGCGCACCGCACTCCACGCAAGTCCCCCGAGAATCACCACCGCCAAGCCTTGTTCCGGCGCCGCTCCCTGTCCGAGACCGATCGCGGTCGGCAGCATGCCGAGGATTGCGGTCAGCGCGGTCAGGACGATCGGCCGGAAACGCACCTGGATCGCGTCACGCACCGCCTCGTCGACGCCGAGACCGGCCGCTTCGTTCCGTTTCGCGCGATCCAGCAGCACGATGCTGTGTCGCAGCCCGATGCCGATCAGCGTCAGGAAGCCGATGATGCCGGTCGCATTGAGCCCGACGCCGCTCACGAGCAGCGCGACGACGCCGCCGGTGATCGCGAGCGGCACCTCGAGCAGCAGGATGCCCGGCACGAGCAGTCCATCGAACTGCATCATCAGGATCGCGACCATCAGCAGGATCGAAGCGACCATGGCGACGCCGAGTCCGAGCGCCGCGCGTTCGAGTTCGGCAAACAATCCACCGAATGCGTATCGATACCCCGGCGGCATCCGCAGTCCCGCGAGCGCTCGTCGCGCCGCCGCCACCGTGCCGCCGAGCGTATCCGTCGGTGTCGCCAGGATGTCGAGCGCGCGCGCGCCGGCGATGTGGCGGATCTGGTTCGGCGTATCGACGAGTTCGAGCCGCGCCAGCTGCCCGAGCGGAGTCCAGCCGCGGGTACGGATCGGCAGGTTCGCGAGCTCGGCGATCGACTCCTGCGGCACGCTGGCAAGACGCACGTACAGATCGAGCGGCACGTTGCCGTCGGGCACCTGCGCGACGACCTGGCCGTTCAGCAAGGGTCGCAGCTGCGCGTAGAGGGCGGCCGGGGTGAGCCCATAGGCTGCGAGCGCGCCGGTGCGCGGTTCGATCTGCAGCTGTGTGACCGGATAGCCGTCGTTGTTGAACAGGTCCGTCAACGCGGGAATCCGCTGCAGTCGCGCAGTGATCGCGATCGCCAGCCGTCGTAGCTCGCCGATGCGTGCGCCGAATACCTGGATCACGAACGGTTGCGGCAAGCCCGACAGGCTCTCACCGAGCCGCTCGATCGTCGGCGTGTCGACTGCGAGCTGTACCCCGGGGAGCCGCGACTCCTTCTGGATCCGCAAGCCCATGCGATCGAGAGCGTTGACACTGACTCCCGGCTGGAGCTTCACCATGATCTCGCCGGCATAGGCCGGCTCCGTGTAGGTGGTGCTCGATGAGGAGCCGATCCGCGCGTACACGTGCGCGACCGCCGGATCCGCGAGCAATCGGCGGGTGATCGTGTCGACGACGGCTCGTGACTCGAGCAGCGAGCTGCCCGGCGGCAGCGTGAACGATTCGAGCAGCACCCCCTCGTTCGGCAGCGGCAGGAAGTCGATCGGCACCAACGCGAGCGCGACGAGACTCACGAGCAGCACGCCGAACGTGATCGCGAGTGACGATCGCGGCCTGCGCGCGACCAGCGCGAACAGGCGTTCGTTCCAGTGCCGCAGGCGCTCGAGCGCGCGCTGACCGGCCCCGGCGCGGACGCTGCTGCGAGCGCCAGCGCCGATGAACCCGAGCCCGAGCGGGATGAACGTCAGCGAGACGAGGAGCGAAGCGAGCAACGCGAACGTCATCGCGAGCGAGAACGGAATGAAGAAGAGGCCCACCAGGCCGCCGACGAACAGGAGCGGCACGTAGATCGCGACGTTGGTCAGCGTCCCGGTGATGTCAGGCACGACGATGCTGCGCAAACCCCGACGGATGCCATCCCAGTGACCGTCGCCCTGCTCCCAGCGATGGTAGATGCTCTCGAGCACGATGATCGCATCGTCGGCGAGCAGCCCGACCGCGACCGTGAGCGCGCCGAGCGTCATCAGGTTCAGGTCCTGGCCGGCGTAATAGAGCGCGGCGATCGCGAACCCAAGTGACAGCGGGATTCCGAGCGCGAGGATCCAGATGCCTCGACCGGCGCCGAGCACCCAGAACAGCACCGCGACCGCGAGCGCCATGCCGATCAGGAGATTGCGTCCGAGGTCCGTACCGATCAGGTGCACGACGTACCCTTGATCGTAGTCGCGGATCCAGCGAACGCCCCGGGGCAATTCGACTTGCGTCGCCGCGAGCGTCGCCTGGACTTCGCGGGTGACCGGCGTCGTCGCGGCGCCAGGTTGCTTGATCACCGTCAGTGCGACGCTCGGCCGACCGTCGAGCGAGACCGCATTCAGGGTCGGCACGGGAGCGCGGACGATCCGCGCGAGATCGCCGAGTCGGATCGGCCCATGCGGACCCTGCACCGGAATACCCTCGAGTTGCGCGGCGTGCACGGGTAGATCGCGTGCCTCGATCAGCACGTCGTTGTGCCCCGTGGTGACATAGCCTGCCGGACCGAGCAGCACCTGGGCCTTGACCGCAGCGGTGATCGCCGTGACGGGCACGCCGTAGCGATCCATTGCGCCGAGGTCCGGTTGAATCCACAGGGCCTCGTCACCGACGCCGTACACGTTCACGTACTGAACGCCCGGCAGCGCACGCAGCGCCGGCGCAATGCCGGCGAGCACGGCGCGCGCGACGGCCGCCGGCGCGACGCCGGCAGGGATCCTGGCGGTGTAGTCGGCGACCTCGTTGATCGCGTTTCCCATGATCTGCGCGAGCGGCTGCGCGGCCGTCGGCAACTGACCGCGCACCCGGTCGATCGCGCCGTTCACGGCCTGCAGATCGAGCACCGGCGAGGTGCCTGCGCGGAACCGGACGTCGATCTCGACGACCCCGTTGCCCATCTTCGAACGCACGCCATCGAGGTCCGGCAGCGTCAGGATCTGACCTTCCAGCGGATAGACGACGAGGCTCTCCAGTTCGCTCGCCGTGGTTCCCGGCAGATGCGCGATCACGCTGACCTGTGGAAAATTGAACTGCGGCAGGACCTCGACCGGAATGTGCACGAATGCATATATCGCGATACCGATCAGCGCGACGAGCACGAGCGCCCAGAGACTCGGGCGCATCAGCACGCGGGACACCGGGTTCGGGTCGCTCGCCATGGATCAGTCGGGTGGCGTGTAGTGCGCGGCGATGCCGTGATGGAACTCGAGATACGCGTTCTGCGCAACGACCCGCTCGCCCGGCTTCAAGCCCTGCTCGACGTACGTCTGCCAGCCGCGCACCGGGCCCGGAACGACCTCCCGCCGGTCGATGCCGGTTGATGTCTGCACGAGCGCGAACCAGTGAGTCCGATCGAGCACCAAGGCGTCGGTCGGCACGACGACCATCGATCGCTTGCCCGCATCGATCGTCACGGTTCCCCGTTCGCCGTCGATCCATGGAACGGTCGGGCGTGCGGACAGGTGCACCCGGGACGCGGCCCTTCCGCTCTCGACGAGGCCGACGACTTCGCCGCCGTCGGGCTCGAGCGATGCGGCGATCGCGACCACCCGCACCCGAACGGGCGAGACCACCGCACTCGGTTGGAACTCACCGTTCATTCCGATGCGGATCGCCGTCGCGTCGGCGCCGTAATAGGACGCCTGCAACCACAGTCGATCGGTTGACTGCAGCACGAGCACGGTTCGACCGGCGCTCACGCGTTCGCCGTCGCCGGCCTCGATCGAGAGCACCCGACCGGCCGCCGGCGCGCGCAAGTCGCGCAGGCGCCTCACCGCGCGCAGCGCGGCGGTCACCGCGGCGAGATCCGCTTTGGCGGCCGCCTCGTCGCTCTGCGCGACCAGGAGGGATTGCCGGGTATCGAGGTTGAGCTCGAACCGCTGCCGCGCGATCGTGAGCAACTGCTGGTCGGTCGCAAACCGCGCGCGGGCGGCGTCCACTGCGGCTTCCTTCCGGGCCATCAGGGCATCGATTTGCGCGCCACCCAATCTCGCCAGAACCTCACCGGCCCGGACGAAAGCGCCCGGCAGTATCGGCGTCGCGACGACGGTGCCGGCTTGCGCAGCGCGCACGCGAACGGGTGCAATCGGGCGCACCTGCGCGAAAGCAGACAGATCCTGCGTGACCGAGGCGGCCTTGACGACGACGGTCCCTTCGGGCGGCCGCCTCATTGCGGGTTTGGTGGACGCGCTCGGCGCGCCGCCGCACCCCACGAGACCGGCCGAGCACGCGAACAACGCCACCCAGGGGGCGGCATGACGGGATGCGCGCGGTTTCACCTCAGGTGCCGCCACAGACCGATCAACTGGACAGCGTCACGACGTCAGGCCCAGCAGGGGCCGAAGCACCTGCTCACCGTACTCGGCACCGCAGGCGATCACGCACGCGACCAGTGGGATCACCAGCCAGGCGACTCGATACCACCGGGGCGCGGACCGTGGACTGTGGCCGACGTTGGACGGCAAGGGCGCAAGGAGCCGTGCGATCCGCTCGCGCAGCACGCGCGCCTCGCCGGTCAAAGGCGCCTGCACGGACCACCGGACGTTGCCCCAGGCAGCGGGCAGGGGCCCCGCCGACTCGGCCTCGTTACGGTACCGAAGGGACGCGAGAATCGCGTTCGCGAGACCCGAGCCATCGGCACCCTGGACGCGCGCCTCGTCGTCGCGCGCGAGTTCGAGCGCCTCGAGCCACCGCTCGAGCCGTCGCGGCGCCTGTGGCCAGGGCCACTGCAGGTCGGTCACCAACTGGGCGAGCCAGATCCGCAGCGGATCGCGATGCCGGACGTGCGCCTGTTCGTGCAACAGCGCGGCACGAACCACGTCGTCGTCGAGCTGCTTCGCGAGGAAGGGGGCGAAGATCACCTGCGGCTGGATCAACCCGACCGTGGAGACCGCGGTCTGCGGCGGCCGCCGCATCAACGCCCACAGCGCCCGCAAGCCCGCCCGCAGGAACATCGTGACGAACGGCACCGAGAGAGCCACGACGACTCCGGGATCGACGGGACCCGGCACCGGGTCGGGTTCGCGCAGAGCCCACCCGATCAGCCACAAGACGACGACGAACGTCGGAATCACGGGATACCACAGGCGGAACCAGTACCGCCGTTCGAGCGCCTGCGGCGTTCGGCGTCGATCGTCGGTCGATGGCCACGCCGCGCAGAGCTGCAACAGCAGCCCGCCAAAGGACATGGTCAACAGCGCGAGCAGCGACTCACGTTCCACGTTTCATCCTCCTGCGCTCCGCAACCGCGCGCTCGAGTTCCTCGAGCAGACCGGGATCAAGCGAATCGACCGCTTCGACGAGGGTCGCCACGGCGGCACGTGGCGTCGCGCCGAGCAATCGAGTCACGGTGCTACGGGCTCGCGCGCGCTCGACCTCTTCGGCGGCGACCCGGGGACGGTAGAGAAACGCCTGACCCCGGCGCTGACGCTGGATCAGGCCCTTGTCGCGCAACCGATCGACGACCTTGGCGATCGTCGTGTACACGAGATCCTCGGGCGCCCCGAGCCGCTCGTGCAACTCGCGAACCGACGCGGAGCCGAGCTTCCAGATCTCGGCGAGCACCGCATATTCGAGTTCATCGGCCGGCAGGCGAAATCGGGACATGCGGCGAGCATACGACGCTTGTCGTAATTAGTAAATCGTCGCGAATCGCAGACGAATGCCGCCCGCGGTCGGTCACTCGCCGCGACGTTCGTCCGACCGGTGGCCGCGGACGGCGGCACGCGTTCGCCGAACCGGCGTCTCTGTCGACAGTCCGCGTCCGAATCGCGATCATATGCCGCGGCGTGCCCCCATCACCTCGCCGGAATTCGCCGAGAACACTTCGTGGCTGGCATCCTGGGAGGCTCTCCTGAATCCAATGATTTTCCACTGATCGACAAGAGCGCCGACCGCGAATGACGCCACCCGACCCGCTCCGACCGGACCCCAGGTCCGCCCAACCTCCGCTCGAACCCGGCCGCTCGTCCCTCGACGGCGGCCGATCGCGAACGCCGATCACGTGGCGCCGGATCGATCGAATTCGAGCCTGCGGCGTATTCGTCGTGACGCTGTCGACCGCGTTGCTCGTCGCCCAGGTCTTACCCGGTTTGGGGTGCCGCCCGCTCTGGTTCCTCCCCGCGGGGATTGCCATCGGCTTCATCCTCCGCTGGGGATCGATCCAAGGCCTGCCGGTACTGGCATCGCAGATGGTTCTGGAGCTGCTGCGGGGCCGAAAGGCAATCCCGGCGCTCTTGGTCGCGGTCGGGCTCCCGGCGGGCGCCGCGCTCATGCGGTGGCTGCTGGTGCGGATGCGCGTGAATTTCGACTTTTCACGCCGGCGCGATGCACCGTTGTTCATCGTTGCCGGCCTTGGCGCCATGGTCGTACCGGCCACGATCGGCGCCGTCACGCTCGCGACCTACTACCCCTTCGACCCGGCCGACTCGCTCCGGTGGAGTGCGGTCGACGGGCTGCGGTGGTGGCTCAACGACGCCGCCGGTGCACTGGTCTTCGGACCGATCATGCTCGCCTGGGGGACTGGCTTCGAGCGTCGCCTCACCGGACAAGCCCGGATGGTGACCTGGAGTCTCGCCGCCACCGTGCTGCTCGCTACCGCCACTCTCACCGTATCGGCACCGATCGCGGATTACGTGTTGTTGCACGCATCGATCATGGCGTTGTCGGTGATGCTGGTCACCGCCACGGCCGCGTTCCTCGGATTCGTGCCGGCGACCGTGATCGTCGCCGCCATCGCCACGGTCGATTCCGTGGCTTACTCGCTTTCGCTCGGGGCGTTCTCCACCCTCCAGGCTTTCTCGGGGCTCAATTTGCTCTGGGAACTCATTGGCGCGATGGTGACCGCGATGCTGGTCGTGGTGCCACTCCTCGCCGAGCAAGATCGCGCGCTGGCGGCCTTGCGCAGCAGCGAACAGCGCTTCACCACACTCTTTCGCAGCGCGGCCCTGCCGATTTTCCTGACTCAAGGACCCGATCATCGAATCGTGGACATCAATGACGCGGTGACCAGTGGTTACGGCTATACGAGTGCGGAGCTCCTCGGTCGCACGGCCCTCGAAGTCGGGCTCGCGCGCGACTCCGCGCAGCGGCAGCGAATCCACGAGAAGTTCCTGCGAACGGGCGCTCTCCGGGAGGAGGAACGGACCCTGTACACGAAGCACGGACAGCACCGCACGGTACTGGTCAATGCCGCCCACGTACTGCTCGGCGACGTCGAACATGCGCTGACGACGGTCATGGACGTCACCGAACGACGCCGTGTCGAGCAACAATTGTTCGAGAGTGAGCAGCAATACGTCGCGATCTTTCGCCATGCCGCGGTGCCCGCCACCCTGACCACCGCCCCCGCGTACACGTTTGTCGACGTGAACGACGCGTGGACCCGAACGTTCGGCTTTACCCGCGATGAATTGATCGGCAAGACCATCACTCAAGTAGGCATTTCGCGCAACTCGGGCGAGCGAGATGCGCTGATCGCCAGGATCGATCGTGATGGGCAGGTCGTCGGACACGAACGGGTGCTTTACACCAAGGACGGCCTGCGACGGACGTTCATCGCGAATATCACCCGGTTCGAGTTGGGCGGGCGGGGATACGCGATCTCGACCTTGATGGACATCACGGACCGGAAGCAGCTCGAGGCGGCGGTGACTGCCGAGATGAGCCGGACCAGAGCATTCCTGCTGAATGCGAGCGACGCGGTGCACATTCTCGATGAAGGCGGGCGCATCGTCGAAGTGAGCGCATCCGGTTGCCGATGGCTCGACTACTCACGCGACGAACTGCTGGGGCAATGTCCGAGCTTCTGGGAAGCCGACCCGACGCGCCCCGCCATGAGCCACGCCGTCGAACGCGTTCTGCGAGGCTTCCCGGAGCGCTTCGAGACCACCCACCGGCGCAAGGACGGCTCGACATTCGAGGTCGAGGTGCACGCAAGCGCATTCACGGTCGACGATCGCAAGTACATCTATTGTTCGATGCGAGATCTGACGGAGATACGGCAACTCGAGCGCGCAATGCTCGACGCGTCGGATCGCGAGCGCAACAGACTGGGGATGGAATTGCACGATGGCTTGGGGCAGGAACTGACGGGGGTGTCCCTGCTATTTCAATCACTGGTCACTGCGGAGCGAAACGCCGGTCGCGGGGCCGATCCCCGCTTCGCGCAAATCGCGGATTTGATGAGACAGGTGATCGCGACGTGCCGGACCGTCGCCCATGGCTTGGCGCCGGTCAGCAGTTCCGGAGGTCAGCTGGTGGACGCGCTGCGCGAACTCGTGCGCGCGCAGCAGCAAAGCCATTCCGTCGACATTCGCTTTGGTGACGACGTCGATCCCGGACTCGCGATCAGCAATCGGTTTGCGGACGAGCTCTACCGGATCGCTCAGGAGGCCCTGACGAATGCGCTGCGACACGCGGGCGCGAGGGAAATTTACATTGGCATCGCGTCACGAGCCACCGGCATCACCCTGACGATTGCCGACAACGGGTGCGGGCTGTCGAGCGAGAATCGTCCATGCGGACTCGGATTGCGCAGCATGAGATTCCGGGCGCGATCGATCGGGGCGCAATTGACGATCGAGCCACGCCCGGTACGGGGCACCCGCGTGGTCTGCCATGTCCCGAGGCACTGACTCCGCAGCCGGCGATGCGACGCCGCCACGCAGTGGCGCCCCGACGAGCATCCCCTCGCATCCAATTGCGACCGGCTTGTTCGCGCCGACCGTGACCGCGCGCCGAGTTCCCACCCGTCAGCACCGGCGCACTGATCGCGCCGGTCTCGCCGCGCGCTTCGGGCGCCCGGGCGTCACCACCAGAAGGTCGTCAACCCAACGAATGCCAGCCGAGGGCACCGAGCCACAATCCGACGCCGACGAAGGCGCTGACGAGTGCGCCGGCGAACAACCAGCGACGGCCGGTCAATGCGGTGATCGAGGCCAGGGAAATCGCGACCTGCAGCGCGATGATGCTGCGCAGGATCGCGGTGTGAGGTCGACTCAGCGATGCCGAACGGGCGTCAGAGCGCGCCGATGCTGCATCGAGGCGACGCGCCTTCGCGGCCAGTTCCTGTTTCTGCGCCCGGTACTTGGCGATCCGGGTGTCGAGCTCGGCGCGGCGGCTGGCCGGCGCGAGATCACGCGCAATCTCGGTCAGATGCTGCTTCGTGCTCGCCGCCTGGTAGTAGTTCCAGTCGTCGGTGGCGTGCGCCTTCTCGAGTACCGCCTCGTTCTTCGCCAGCAGCACCTCTTCCATCAGCAGCGATCCTTCGTAGCTGACCAGCGCCCCGAGAGCCGCCAGCACGGCGGTGAACAGCGCGATCCACTGGTTCAGGCGCTTCAACCCGGGCGCCGCGGGGTGGTGGAGCATGTCTTCGTGGGGTGCGTGAGTATGGACGCCTTGTTCGCTCATGGAGACTCTCAGTGGATCGAGTCGATGTCCGACTGAGGAAATGGTATGCGGCGTCACCCCCGCTGTCGATGCATTTGGCCGATCGAGAGCAGCGGACACAGAGCACCGCAGACCAGCGCGATCAACGACACCTCGTGCGCGACCCGCCCATGCGCGCCTGCCGCCCGGCAATCTCGAGGTAACGCGCTTCGCGTTGGCCCTTCGATCAGTCGCTTGTTAGACTGGATCGAAGCGGATTCCAGTCCTGGCTCGGGACCGCGTCGACACGCAGGAGGGGCCGGTTGATTTCCATTGGGATCCTGATCGCCTCGATCTTCCTGCTGACGGCATTTGCGGTCGAGCGCTTCGACCGGCGCTCGGGCGTGCCATCGGTGATCGTGATGATCGCGATCGGCCTGCTTGCGCAGCCGCTGCTTCGACCGACGAGCCTTGTCGCTGCCGCATTGAAGACGATGGTACCGATCGCCGGCGCCATTGGTCTCGTGTTGATCGTACTCGAGGGGTCGCTCGACATCGAACTGCGACGCGAGCGCATCAAACTCGTGGCGAAGGCATCGATTCTCGCCGTTGGGGCCTTCGTTTTGTGCCTGAGTGCGCTCGCCGAAATCACCCACTACGCGCTGCACATGGATGAATTCGATGCAATGGTCCTCGCGACGCCCTTCGCGGTGATCAGCAGCGCGATTGCGATTCCGGCGAGCCACTTCCTCGAAGACAGCGCTCGAGAATTCATCATCTACGAGAGCTCGGTGTCCGATATCTTCGGGGTGCTCGTCTTCATCGCGCTCCTGAATTCGGGCGGAACCATCTCCGGATTTCTGACCGGTCTCGCGGGCGGGGGAATTCTCTCGCTGATACTGGCATTCGTGTGTTCCCTGGCACTCGTTCTGGTGTCGACACGCACCGATGCCCACGTGCGCTATGTTCCCTTGCTCGCGGGCCTCTTCGCGCTCTATGCCGCCGGTGATCTGTTGCACCTCTCGCCGCTGATCATGGTGCTGCTGTTCGGTTTGATGCTCAACAACAAGCAGGCGTTGGACCGACTACCCGGGCTGCGCGGCGTTTCGGATAGGATCGCCCCGGCGACGGTTGGCGAATTCAAGGTGCTCGTGCAGGAGCTCACCTTCGCCGTTCGCGGGTTCTTCTTCTTCCTGCTCGGCTATTCCACCAAATTGGTCAGTTTCACCGAATGGCGCTCGTGGGCCGTGGCCGCGGCCGTCCTGGTCATAGCGTACGGGTTGAGGTACAGCTTGCTGCGGCTGATCGAGCCGCGATTCACGTCATCCCTAGCTTGGATGGCACCGCGCGGATTGGTGACCGTCGTGCTCTACCTCGACGCCGAACAGAGACTGGCGCTCCCCGCCTACCTCAATGCGACCGTGCGCCTCGTGGTGATACTGTCGGCGATGATTCTGGCGCTGTCGCGACGTGCCGAGCCGCGAGGCGTTGCGCGCACTTCGATCTCCTGAGCGGGCACTATCTCTCGTCGATCGATGCCTCCGGCGCGTCGCAAGTGTTCATGGTCCGTCAGACCGCGCGATTGCACGGCATGAACGTGTGGGTCTCCGGGCGTGGGCGGCGACGGCGGCGGCGGGAGACCGATGGACCGACGATCGACGCAATGCGCTCACGGCTCCGCGGTGACGAGTGCGTCCAGTCGCCGCGGATGCAGGCCGCATTCGCGGCTCGACCCCTCCTCCCACCACCAGCGTCCCGAGCGCGGATCGTCGCCGGGTTGGATCGCACGCGTACAGGGGGCACAGCCGATACTCGGATACCCCGCGTCGTGCAACCGGTGATAGGGCAGCGCGCGTGCGTGAATGTACGCCCAGACATCGGTGTCGCGCCAATCGAGCAGTGGACTGACCTTATGGAGACGATGGATGTCGTCCCACTCGATGGATCGCGCGAGCGCCCGGCTCGCCGATTGATCGGTGCGAATCCCCGTGACCCAGGCGCTGAATCCGGCGACCGCACGACGGAATGGGGCAATTTTCCGGGCTGCACAACAACCCAGTCGCTGCTCGCGCCCGTCCCGGAAACCGTTGATCCCATGTCGTTCGATCCAGGACTCGACCGCGGTCGCCTCGGGGGAGTAGATTTTGATTCGGCGCCCGTAGCGGTGCTGCAATCGTTCGATCAACTCATGGCTTTGCGGATAGAGTCGACCAGTGTCGACCGTGAAGATCTCGATCGACGGCGCCTGCATCCAGATCATGTCGGTGAGGACGATGGATTCGGGTCCCAGGCTGCTTGCGTAGCAGACCTTTCCATGGCGCACGACCGCATCGCGCAGTGCGTCCACGCTCCTTGCGGCCAATCCATCGAGTGCTGGGGGTAGTTCGGTCATGACATTCCAGGCGGCGGGACAATCCCGCCGTCGCGACGGAGGACTATAGATGGCCGATTCGTCGATGGAAACGAACATCCGCGCATGTCGATATGCGCGATTGACATGACGCGATGCCTCGAGGCACCCGCGGTCACGCGATTGGTCGCGGCTCACGAAGACTCACTCGACCGCTCTGGTGGACCAGGGGATCGCGTTGGTTCAAGGGACGATCGGTCCGAATCAGTGGCTCCAACGCCGTGCGCATTCTGAGCGTTCTGGAGGACGTTCCGCCATGACTGCCGCATGGCGCACGGGCACAATCCGCTTGTCCACGCACGTCATCGCCTCGACGAACGTGTGATCCTCGAATCGGGCCCGGGGGCTCCTTTGCCCGAATCCAAACCAACGCCACTCGACCCGACGCTTGCGCTCAAACGCAGCATCACGCTCTACGACGGCATCATGTTCGTCATTTCGCTGATGATCGGCTCGGGAATTTTCCTCAAACCCCAGGCCGTGCTGGTCGACAGTGGGTCATCCGGCATGGCCTTGCTCATGTGGATCCTCGGGGGCGTCATCACCATGTGCTGTGGCCTGACGATTGCCGAAATTGCCGCGTGCATGCCGAAGTTGGGTGGCCTATACGCCTACCTGAGCGACTTGTACGGCGCGCCATTCGGCTTCCTGTACGGTTGGGTGGAAGCGATCATTTCCTCTCCGGCATCCTGCGCGGCCCTTGCGATCGCCGCGTCGACCTTTGCCTCATTTTTCGTCCCGATGAACGATGTGCAGCAGAAGGCACTCGGCGTGCTGATGATCGTGCTGATCGTCGCGATCAACGCGATCGCCACCAAGGGCGGCGTGTGGCTGCAGAACATTGCGACGATTCTCAAGCTGACTCCGATCTTCGCCATCATCGGCTTCGGACTGGCTCACGGCACCTTTGGGACGATGAATCCGGCCTCGGTCGGCGCGGCGCCGATGCGGGATGGCGTCGCGTTGCTTGGCGTCCTGTGGGCTTATTACGGCTGGATCAACATCACCGCCCTGGGAGCCGAAATCGTCGAGCCGGAAAGGAATCTTCCGCTGGCGATCGTCTTCGGTATCGCAACGGTCATCCTGATCTATGTGCTGTTCAATCTCGCCGTCTATTGCGTGCTGCCGTTGGACCGAATTGCCGCATCAAGGGCCGTCGGCCGCGACCTTTCAGAGGCGCTGTTCGGTCACTGGGGCGGCGCATTCATCACCGCCGGCATGCTGGTGTCGGTGTTCGGAGCACTGAATTCGCAATTGATGTCGGGGACGCGGGTCTCGATGGCCGTGGGTCAACGTCGCGAATTGCCGGGCTGGCGGAGTCTCAGCGCCGTCAATCGCGTTTCGGGGACACCGGTCTACTCGCTGCTCATCCAGGGCGTGATCGCCATCGTGTTCCTCCTGTTTGGCAGCTTCAACTCGCTGTCCAATCTCGTCATCTTCGTGATTTGGATCTTCTTTACCCTGGGCGTCATGGGAATCTTCGTCTTGCGCCGCCGGACGGCGCGCATCGCCGGGCGCTACGCCGTCCCGCTTTACCCGATTGTGCCGCTGGCGGGTATCGCCGGTGGCTGGACCCTGATGATTGCCACTTTCGCCGAAGCCCCGAAGAACGCGCTGCTGGGCATCGGACTGACGCTGTCAGGACTCCCTTGCTACTACGGCGCGAAACGTCGCCAGAGCGCCGATGTGGGGCGCTAGACCTCGGCTCGCGATCCCCGTCCTCCACGGTACTCGACGAGACGCAAGCGGTAACGTCTTCACGATGGAGGTTCATCAACGACGCCATGACAGTTGCGCGTAGCGGCGATCCGGCCGAAAGGCTTCGATTGGAACATCGGGCCTGCGACCCTCGACCAAGTCCGCCACGATGCGACCCGAGATGCCGCCGAGCGTCAGGCCGAGGTGCTGGTGACCGAAAGCATGGATGATGCGATCGGATTCGGGGCTCACGCCAAGCACCGGGAGTGCATCGGGCATCGACGGCCGGTAGCCGAGCCACGTTCGGGTGGGTTCCGGCAAAGGGCCGACGAGTTCGCGGCCCCGTCGGGCGAGGTAGGCAAGACGATTCGGGTTCACCGGCGCATCGAGCGCGGCGATTTCGACGGTTCCGGCGAGCCTGAGCCCCCTGGCCATCGGCACGGAATAGAAGCCGCCCTCGGACCAGCCAACCGGACGAGTCAGTCTATGAGCTTCGCCTGCGAACATCAGGTGATAGCCGCGCTCGCAACCCAGTGGCAGGCGTTCGGTACCGGCGCCCGCGATCCGGCGTGAAAAGGCTCCCGCGGCGATCACGACCCGCCCCGCAGCCAGGGTCTGCGCGTCAGTCGATATCTCAACCCCGTCGCTGTGAACCCGGGTCCTGGAGACCTGTTCGGTCAGCGTCACACCGCCGAGATCCGTGAATCGCGCATGGAAACGCCGCACCAATGCCTCCGGATCGCGAACATGACGCGCCTTCGGATAGAACACGCCCTTCTCGACCGGCACCGCGAGACCCGGCTCCAGATTGCGCACCTCCGCAGACATCAGCTCGTCGAAATCGACGCCAAGCTTGCGTTTCAGACCAAGACCGGCGGCCGCGCCTTTGGCACCGGCCGCCGTTGACCAGATCGACAGTTGCCCCCGCGCGACCACGAGATCCTGAGCACCTGCCTCCTCGATCAGTGGATCGAGACCCCGATCGGCGTGCGCGAGCAAGGCCGCGAGATTTCCCGCAATTTCGCACGAGGGACGCGTCCTGCAGTTCATCAGGAAGGACGACATCCACCGCGGGTTGCCAAGGGCATGCCGCCAGGAAATCGACAGCGAGCTGTTCCGGTCGAATAGAAGGTGTGGAAGGCTTCTCAGTACCGAGGGTTCGGTGACCGGAAGGCAGGCATAGGTTGCCAGCGTACCGGCGTTGCCGGCACTCGTACCGGAGCCTGGCGGCGCGGGATCGATCAGCACGACCCGGTGACCGCGCATCTGCACCCAGAGAGCGGCGCTCGTCCCGACGATTCCCGCACCAACAACCGCGATGTCAAAATCGTTCAAAGACCATCTCCCAAAGGGTCGCGATCACCGGTAGCAGGGTAGATCGCGCAGCCGCATTGCGTCCACCAGTCGCATCGCGGGAGGACCACAACGGTTTGGCGCTCGCGATGAACGGAACTTCGGGTGGTGCCTCGCGTTTCCCCACCCTCCGCGCGTTCGTGAGTTCAATGCGGTCCGGGATGATCCAATCATTCCAGGCTCCGGTGGGCTATGATTCGGGAATCTGCAATCGACGGCTCATTTCGAGGATCGCAAACGGGATCGAGACACGACGAGCGCCCGTGCTCCTCACCCCACGCATCGCATAAGGCACACCCGCATGAATGAGTCAATGAACAACGATTCCCCGCGCTCGGGGCCAGGGACAGATCGG
>JAJXYU010000098.1 GCA_021780395.1 Pseudomonadota bacterium | reverse complement strand
CGTCCGTCGCGAACGATCGATTCGCCGAGATCATGTTCGCGAGCTCCTCGACCGGGTTGACGTTCGACACGTACACGTAGCCTTGCTTGTTCGCGAGCGGCGAGTCGGGCTGGTAGCGCATCGGCGGCGGCGTCTGGCTCTGGACGATTCCGAGCACGCGCACCCCGGCGATCGCGCCGGCGGTGTTCGGGTCGGCACCGGCCGAACGCAGGACGGTCTGGAACACCGGCTCCCGCGCCCGATAGACCTGAGTCGGGTCGCCGCTCTCGCTCTCGGCGTTCGCGAGATTGCTCGCGGTCGTGTTGAGCCGCACCGTTTCGGCATTGAGCGCCGAGCCGGCGATGTTGAAGACGCTGAACAATGACATCGTCGCTCCCTTCGCGGTCGCTACTGGCCGGTGATCGCGAGACGCAGGTCGGAGATTTCGTCGTTGATGAAGCCGAGGCTCGCCTGGTAACGGACGTTGTTCTCGGCGAACGCCGCCTGCTCGACCGGCATCTCGACCGTGTTGCCGTCGAGCGAGGCTTGATACGGGATCCGGTATTTCAGCGCGAGCGGCGCGCCGCCGCCCGCGGACGGCGAGATCTGTCCCGAATCCGGCGCCGCGAGAACGACCGGGCGCGGCCCGGCGATCGCGAGCGGCGTGCCGGTCGCGGCGTCGCCGTCCGACTGCGCGAGGATCTGCCGAAAGTCGATGTCGCGGGCCTTGTAACCCGGTGTGTCCGCGTTCGCGAGGTTCGCGGCGAGCACGCCCATGCGCTCGCCGTAGAGCAACAGGGCCTTCTCGTGGATACCGAACAGGTGCTGGAACATCGACCGGTGACCTCCTCGCCTGGATCTGTAGCAAGTCCCGTGCCATACCCCCAACGGCGTGCCACGGCGACCCGTTCGCCGGATCTCGACGTGTCCAGGGCGGTCAGTGGCAAGAACTTGCCGCTCGCCGCCCGCGACCAAGCGGCCGATCCTTGCCGGCTTGCCGCCCGTGTCGCCGGCGTCCGCGCATCACGACGCGATGCGTTGGCACGCGGCTTGCTTGGGGTTTGGTCGATGCGCCCGATGCCGTCAAGAATCTGGCAGGCCCGACGACCCGCGTCGATCCGATCGCAGCGGATTGCCGCAATCGCCGGGATGCTGTTCGCGAGTCTGTTGCCGCGCGCCCATGCGGCCGCCGGCGGGGCCTTCGAAACGCCGGCGGAACTGTCCGCGGCGGCGCGGGCGGCGGCGGCGCACGCGTTCGGTCCGCTCGGGACCGGGCAACGACTCGAGGTTGGAGTGATCGCCCCGGGCGTGCAGCTACGGCATTGCGCGCGACCGGTCGAGGCGACCCCCGCCCCGGGCGTTCGAGTCGCAAACCGCATCGTATTCGTATTGCAATGCGCCATGCCGGAAGCCTGGCGTATCTACGTCCCGGTCAGCGTCGTGGGCGTGACGCCGGTGGTCATCGCGGCCCATGCGATCGTCGCCGGCACCGTGCTCGGCGCCGGCGACCTGGCGGTCGCGTCCCGGGATCTCACGGGCTTGCCGCCCGGCTATCTCGATTCGCCGCGGATCGCGATCGGCTTGACCGCCGGCCGTCCGCTCGCGCAAGGTCAGATCCTCACCAACCAGATGTTGCTCGGGACCGAGGCGGTCCAGCGCGGTCAATTGGTGAGCCTGGTCGCGAAAATCGGGGGCATCAGCGTCCGGATGGCGGGCCGGGCCCTCGCGGATGGCTTCGTGAATCAGCGCGTTCGGGTCGAAAACCTGTCATCCGGCAAGGTCGTCGAAGGGATCGCGCGCGCCGACCACACCGTTCGAATATTCGTGCCGTGACCCTTCAGTGATCGAGGTCACCGCCGATAACCCGGGACGCGGGACGGGGGCGTCCCCGACGGCTCGGGCCCCGAGTCGCGGAGACGATTCTTGCCGGGTCGCGCTTAAGGCCCTGACTTAGGACCTGATTAGGAGAGATTCGGTGCCGAACAAGATCTCAGGATACACGAGCGCCCAGCCGCCGCTGCCGGTGAACGGGTCCGGCGGGAGCGCGGGCCCGACGAAGGGCGGCCCCTCGGCCGCGCCCGGCGGCGTCGCCGGCGCGTCCACCGACCAGGTGACGATCACGGGCTCCGCCCGGACGCTGCAAAAGGTCGCGGACGCGATCGCCGCCGCGCCGGTCGTCGATTCCGCGAAGGTGGCGTCGATCAAGCAGGCAGTCCAGAACGGCAGCTACACGATCGACGCCGGACGGGTTGCGAGCCAGATGCTGCGCTTCGAGCGCGGAATGAAGTAGGCCGTGAACGCCGATCTCGAGCATTCGATCGCCGCGCTCCTCGAACGCCAGATCGCGATCGCCGAGGATCTCGGCACGCTGCTCGGCGCGGAGCGGACGGCGATCACCGGTCCCTCGCCGGACGCGCTCGCGCAGAGCGCCGCGGACAAGATCGCGCTGCTCGGCGCGCTCGACCGCACCGAGGCCGAACGGCAGCGCGCGTTCGCGGCCGCCGGCCTCGACGCCGCCGCCGCGGCCGACGCCGCGCCGGTGCCGGACGGGATCGTGCGGCGGTGGCGCGCGCTGCAGCGGCTCGCCGCCGAGTGTCACCGGGCGAACGAGCAGAACGGGTATCTGATCCGCTCGCGCCAGCACCAGGTGGAACAGTTGCTCGACGCGCTGCGCGGCGGCACGCCGGGCACGTACGGACGCAACGGCCGCACCGCGTCGCTTGCCGCGACCCGGCCGCTCGCGCAGGTCTGACCGATGCTCGTCCTCAGCCGCCGCGCCGACGAATCGATCGTGATCCAGCCGGGCGAGAACGTCGACGAGAGCATCACGTTGCGGCAGCTGTTCGCGAACGGCCCGATCCAGATCACGCTGCTCGGCAGTACCGGGCGTCGCGTGAAAATGGGCATCGAAGCGCCGCAACAGCTCGTGATCCGGCGCAAGGACGTCGCCTGAATTCGACATAAGCGGGCCCGTTCGCGCGGCGCCTTTCCGGTCCGCTTTCCGCGGTGCATAATGAGGGCGCTTCCCGGATCTCGCGAAGAGGCGCCTCGCATGGAACGTCGTCTGCACACCCGCCACCGCGCGCGTACGACCGTATACGTCGTGATGCCGGGCCATAAGGGCCGGATCTGCAAGGCGCAGAACCTGAGCGCGAGCGGCGTATTCGTCGAGACCCGCAATCTCGGCCTGCGCAAGGGGCAGCACGTCGAGCTCGCGTTCGCGATCAACCTGGGGCTCGTGACCAAGATCCACCGGCGCACCGCGGTCGTCGCGCACGTGTCGCGCGGCGGTACCGGGCTGATGATGGAACAGTTTGCCGGACGCTGATCGCGGCGCGATCCGCATCCGCGGCGCCCGTCAGAACAACCTCAAGAACCTCGATCTCGATCTGCCGATCGGCGAATTGACGGTCGTGACCGGCGTCAGCGGGTCCGGCAAGTCCTCGCTGGTGTTCGACACCGTGTACGCCGAGGGCCAGCGACGCTACGTCGAGACCTTCTCGCCGTACGCGCGCCAGTTCCTCGACCGGATGGACCGGCCGCAGGTCGGGCGCATCGACGGCGTGCCGCCGGCGATCGCGATCGACCAGACCAACCCGGTCCGCACCTCGCGCTCGACCGTCGGGACGATGACCGAGCTCAACGATCATCTGAAGCTCCTGTTCGCGCGGGCCGCGACCCTGCACTGTGAGCGCTGCGACCGGCCGGTGCAACGGGACGACCCACAGACGATCCTGCGGCAGATCGGACGGATCAGCGAGACCCACGGAGATCCGCGGCTGCTGATCACGTTCCCGGTCGCGATCCCGCACAACTTCACCGAAGCGGAAGTGCGCGCCTCGCTCGAGCGGCAGGGTTACACCCGGATCCACGAGCGCGGCGACCGACGCCTGCAAGTCGTCCAGGACCGCCTGCGCTGGTCGGCCGCGGACGGCGCCCGCCGCAGCGAAGCGATCGAAGGCGCGCTGCGCTACGGTGACGGTCGGGTCGACATCTACCCGCTCGCCGCGGACGACGGTGCGCTCGCGCCATGGCGTTTCTCGACCGGATTGCACTGCGCCCATTGCGACATCGCGTACCCGGATCCGACGCCGAGCACGTTCAGTTTCAACTCGCCGCTCGGCGCCTGCGGGACCTGTCGCGGCTTCGGCCGGACGATCGGCGTCGACTACGGATTGGTGATCCCGGACGATCGATTGAGCCTGCAGGACGGCGCGATCAAGCCCTGGCAGACCCCGGCCTATGCCGAATGCCAGACGGACCTGCTGCGTTTCGCGCGCCGGCGCGGGATTCCGGTCGACGTCGCGTGGCGCGAACTCGACGAGGCGCACCGACGCTGGGTGATCGACGGCGAAGGAGACTGGAACCGCAAGGTGTGGTACGGGGTCGCCCGGTTCTTCGCGTGGCTCGAGACCAAGGCGTACAAGATGCACATCCGCGTGCTCCTGTCGCGCTATCGATCGTACGCCGAATGCCCCGAGTGCGGCGGTGCGCGCCTGAAACGCGACGCCTTGCGGTGGCGGATCGGGACGCCCGGGCGGAACGTCCGCGAGCTCACGCTGCTGCCGCTCGATCGGTGCCGGGAGTTCTTCGAGGCGCTGGAGTTGCCCGCCGCGCATGCGGAGGCGACCAAGCTGCTGCTCGGCGAGATCCGCTCCCGCCTCCGGTACCTGTGCGAAGTCGGGCTCGGGTACCTGAACCTCGACCGCCAGTCGCGCACCCTGTCGGGCGGAGAGGTGCAACGGATCAACCTGACCACCGCGCTCGGCACGTCGCTCGTGAACACCTTGTTCGTGCTCGACGAGCCGTCGATCGGCTTGCACGCGCGGGACGCCGGGCGAATCACCGGCGTGATGCGACGCCTGCGCGACGCCGGCAACACCTTGCTCGTCGTGGAGCACGACCCCGAGATCATGCGCGCCGCCGATCGGATCCTCGACATCGGACCGGGCCCGGGCGAGCGCGGCGGCGAGATCGTGTTCTTCGGACCGCTCGGCGACTTCGCCACCGCGCGCGGATCGTTGACTGCGGACTACCTGTTCGGCCGCGTGCACGGCGCCGTCGCGTCGGCGGCCGCGGAGGCGCCGCAACCCGGCGCCGCGTCGATCCGGGTCGAAGGCGCGACGATGCACAATCTGCGGGACGTGACCGTGGAGTTTCCGCTGCGCCGCCTGGTCTGCGTGACCGGGGTCAGTGGTTCCGGCAAGTCGACGCTGGTGCACGAGGTGCTCTATCGCGCCCTGCTGCGGGCCAAGGGCCGGCCGACCGACCCCGCCGGCGCGCACCGGCGCCTGGTCGGCGCCGACTCGATCGCCGACGTCGTCATGATCGATCAAAGCCCGATCGGGCGCACCGCGCGCTCGAATCCGGCGAGCTTCGTCGGCGCGTTCGACGCGATACGCGCGATCTTCGCGGCCTCGCCGGAATCCCGGCGTCGCAAGTACACCGCGGGAACCTTCAGCTTCAATTCCGGCACCGGCCGCTGCCCGAGCTGCGGCGGCAACGGCTTCGAGCACGTCGAGATGCAGTTCCTCTCCGACGTGTACCTGCGGTGCCCGGACTGCGACGGGCGGCGCTACCGCGCGGAAGTGCTCGAAGTGAGGATCGCCGGCGCGGGTCGTCCTCCAGCGGGCATCGCGGACGTGCTCGACATGACGGTGCGCGAGGCGATCGCTTTCTTCGCCGCCGATGCGACCGTGCAGCGCGCGCTGCAGCCGCTGGTCGACGTCGGCCTCGACTACCTGCGCCTCGGCCAGCCGGTCCCGACGCTCTCCGGCGGCGAGGCGCAGCGCCTGAAGCTCGCGGCGCACCTCGTCCCGCGTGCCGCGCCGGACGCGCGCGACGGCAAGGGGACCCTGTTCATCTGCGACGAGCCGACGACCGGACTGCACTTCGACGACGTCGCGAAGCTGCTGCGCGCCTTCCGCCGGCTGATCGACGCGGGGCATTCCCTGCTGGTGATCGAGCACCACCTGGACGTGATCCGCGCCGCCGACTGGATCGTCGATCTCGGGCCGGAAGGCGGCGACGGCGGCGGTACCGTCGTCTGCGTCGGCACGCCGGCGATGGTCGCCGCGACGCCGGACTCGCATACCGGCGCCGCGCTCGCGCGCGTCACCGCGCCGGTGATGATCGCGCCGCCGCCGGGCCGCGCGACGCCGGCGACCGCGCCCTCCGTCCGGTCGATCGAGATCCGCGGGGCTCGCGAGCACAACTTGAAGAACATCGACCTCGCGATCGAGCGCGACCGGTTCACGGTGATCACCGGTGTCTCCGGCAGCGGCAAGAGCACGCTCGCCTTCGACATCGTGTTCGCGGAGGGCCAGCGGCGCTACCTGGAGTCGCTGAACGCGTATGCGCGGCAATTCGTACAGCCGGCGACGCGTGCGGACGTCGACGCGATCCACGGGATCCCGCCGACGGTCGCGATCGAGCAGCGCACGAGCCGCGGCGGGCGCAAGAGCACCGTCGCGACGCTGACCGAGATCTATCACTTCCTGCGGCTGCTGTACGTGAAGCTCGGGGTCGCGCACTGCCCGACCTGCCGCGTGCCGATCGAGCCGCAGAGCGAGGCGGCGATCGCCGCGGGCATCCTGCGCACGCGCCGCGGTCGGACCGTGACGCTGCTCGCGCCGCTCGTGAAGGCTCGCAAGGGTCTGTACACGGATCTCGCGAAATGGGCTCGCAGCCGGGGCTACGCGACGCTCCGGGTCGACGGCAAGCCGTTGCCGACGGCGCGTTGGCCGCGGCTCGATCGCTACGTCGAGCACGACATCGATCTCGCCGTCGCGACACTCGAAGTCTCGGCGGCGAACGAGGGCGAGCTGCGCACGACCCTCGCGCGCGCAC
>JAJXYU010000281.1 GCA_021780395.1 Pseudomonadota bacterium | reverse complement strand
CGCGATGGACGAGGCGAGGTGCAATCCCTCGAGGCCGTCCGCCGCGACGTCGACCGTATGGCCCACCTCGCGCAACGCCCTCGCGAGATGGTCCCTCGCGACCTGGTCATCCTCGACGATCAATAGGTGCATGCTTGAACCGGCTTCGGGAATCGCGGCGACCGCGGCCGCCGCCGCGCGACGCCTGGAGCCATCCGACGGTCCCATATAAAATCGGAAATCTATGACGTCGGAGAGGATGCCGCAAGCCGGATACGCCGCGAGTGAGGCCAGGAGGCCGCACGGCGGGAACAACGGGCCGCCGGGCGGCGGCCGGGTCCCGGCGCCGCGCGGCTGACCGTTCGGCCCCGCGGGCACCCCATGTCGAATCCGCTGCGGGCCGCATACGAGGCGCTGATCTATGCCGCAACGCTCGCGATCCTCGCGGTCCTGTCGCTCGCCTGGTCGACCTGCGCGTGGGTGCTGCGGCCCCTGCTCCCCGAGCGGATCGGAACCGCGATCGGCCGGCGCGCGATCATGACCGGCTTTCGGTTCTACGCGTGGCTGCTGTCGATCGCCGGGGCCTACCGCTTCGACCTCGGCGATCTCGGCGCATTGCGCGACGCGCCGCCGATGATCCTCGCGCCGAATCACCCGACGCTGCTCGACGCACCGATGATCCTCGGCCATCTCCCGAACCTCGCGTGCGTGATGAAGGCGAGCGTCGGGCGCAATCCGTTGTTCGGCGGGGGCGCCCGTCTCGCACGCTACGTGAGCAACGACTCGCCGCGGCAGATGATCCGGGAATCGGTCGAAACCTTGCGTCGCGGCGGCCATTTGCTGCTGTTCCCCGAAGGCACCCGCACCGCGCGGGAGCCGATCAACGCGCTCGGCGGCGGGATCGGCGCGATCGCGAAGCGCGCCGGCGTCCCGGTCCAGACCCTGCTGATCGAGACCGACTCCCCGTTCCTCGGCAAGCGCTGGCGGCTGTCGCGGCCGCCGCGCCTGCCGATCCATTACCGGGCCCGGCTCGGTCGGCGGTTCGCACCGCCCACCGATGCCGGCCGGCTGGTCGCCGACCTCGAGGCCTATTTTCACGGCGCGCTCGGCGATGCGACCGCGCCGCCACCGACGGAACGGCCCTGAACGATGCCGCCGCGGTCGACGACCCATCTGGTGCTGATCCCGAGCTACGACCCCGGCCGCCGGGTCCATGACACCGTCCGGGCGGCGCGCGCGGTCTGGAACCCGGTGTGGATCGTCGTCGACGGCAGCACCGACGGGAGCGCCGAACGACTCGCGGCGCTCGCGGCCGAGGACCCCGGACTGCGGGTCTTCGTGCTGCCGCGAAACGCCGGCAAGGGCGCGGCGATCCTGCATGGGCTGCGCGCGGCGCACGCCGAGGGCTTCACGCACGCGCTCACGATGGACTCCGACGGCCAGCATCCGGCGGATCGCATCGCGGCGTTCATGGCCGCCTCCGCGGCGCACCCCGCCGCGATGATCCTCGGGCGGCCGGTGTTCGATGCGAGCGCACCGGCGCTGCGGGTGCGCGGACGGCGGATCAGCAACGCGATCACGAACCTCGAGACCTTGTGGAGCGGCATCGACGACTCGCTGTTCGGGTTCCGCGTGTACCCGATCGCACCGCTCCTCGAGATCATGCGCACGCACCGTTCGATGCGCCGGTTCGACTTCGACGTCGAGGCGGCGGTCCGCCTGCGCTGGCGCGGCGTCGAGGCGATCGGCCTGGACGCCGCGGTGCGCTACTTCTCCGCGGCCGACGGCGGTGTGTCCCACTTTCGCTACTGGCGCGACAATGCGCGCCTGACCGCGATGCACCTGCGCCTGCTCGGCGGCTTCCTGCTGCGCCTGCCATGGCTCGCCGCACGGCGGGTGCGACGGCCTCGCGAACCATTATAATGACCGCCATCTGCGTCATCCCGAGGCAATCGAACCGTCCATGGCCGACCATGCGCCGCAGCTGCGCGAATCGACACCGTGCGCCGACACCGCCCTGCAACGCGAAATCGCCGCGCTGTTCGTCGAATCGCTGAACCTGGACGTGACGGCCGACCAGATCGACCCGGACGCGCCGCTGTACGGCGAAGGTCTCGGCCTCGACTCGATCGACGTGCTGGAAGTCGCCCTGGTGTTGTCGAAGAGATACGGCGTCCAGTTGCGCGCGAACGACGCCGAGAATCAGCGCATCTTCGGCTCGCTGCGCAGCCTCGCGGACTTCGTCGCGTCCCGGAGGACGAAATGAGCGTCGTCCGGGGCGGCCGCGGGGCCGTGCGCGCCCGCTCGGGCTCCTCGAAGGTCGATCGCCCGCGCGAGTGACGCCCGCGATGGCGACCGTCGCGCTGTTCACGCACCCTTCGCCGACCTCGATCCTCGCATGGCGCGGCGGTCGTCCGGTGACCGCGCTCGAATTCCTGCAGGACGTCCACGGACTCGCGCGGCGTCTGTCCCGGGCGACGCACTGGTTGAACGCCTGCGAGGATCGCTATCGCTTCGCCGTCGCGCTCGCGGCGGGCATCGTCGCCGGCAAGACCGCGCTGCTGCCGTCGACACGAACCCCGCAGACGATCCGCGACCTGCTCGAGCTCGCGCCGGATGCCGCGTGCGTGACCGACGATCCGCGCTGCCCGATCGAACTGCCGAAGGTTCTCCAGCGGGACGAGGACCGCGATCGCTCGACCGAATGGCGCGTGCCGCAGATCGACGCGGCACGCACCTTCGCGATCGTGTTCACCTCGGGTTCCACCGGAGCGCCGACGCCCCATCCGAAGACCTGGGGACGCGTGACGAACTGCGTTCGCGCGGGCGCGGACCTGCTGGGGATCGCGGACGGACGCAGCCATGCGCTCGTCGGCACCGTTCCGCCGCAGCACATGTATGGGTTCGAATCGACCGTTCTCGTCGCCCTGCACAGCGGCAACGCGCTCGTTGCCGAGCGCCCGTTCTATCCGGCGGACGTGGTCGCGGCGCTCGAGCGCTGCCCCCGGCCACGGGCACTGATCTCGACCCCGGTCCACCTTCGGGCACTGCTCGCGGCCGACGTCGGCGCGCCGGCGCTCGATCGGGTCGTCTGCGCGACGGCACCGCTCGATCCCGCGCTCGCGCAGCGGATCGAGGCACGCTTCGGTTGTGCACTGGACGAGATCTACGGGTCGACCGAAACCGGTCAGATCGCGATCCGGCGCACGGCCACGACCGAGCGCTTCACGCTGCTGCCCGGCGTGAGCTTGAGCATCGAGGCGGATCGGGCGTTCGCCGACGGCGGCCACCTGGAGCGGCGCACGCCGCTCTACGACGTGATCGAGTCGCTGCCGGACGGCGAGTTCCGGCTGCATGGTCGGACGCAGGACCTGGTCGAGATCGCCGGCAAGCGCAGCTCGTTCGCCTACCTGAACCATCAACTGAACTCGATCCCCGGCGTGATCGATGGGGCTTTCTTCGAACCCGCGCACGGCGCCCACGCCGAGACCGGCATCTCGCGGCTCGCCGCCGCGGTCGTCGCACCGACGCTCGATCCGACGACCCTGCTCGAACGGCTGCGCGATCGGATCGACCCGGCGTTCCTGCCACGGCCCCTGCTGTTCGTCGATCGGTTGCCCCGCAACGCGACCGGCAAGCTCCCGCGCGCAGCCCTGACGACGCTCGTGGCGAACGAGCGATGAGCGGCGTCGCCGCCGGGCCACCGCGTTCGCCACCGGTCGATCTCGAGATCGACGCGGATCACCCCGCCTACGCCGGCCACTTTCCGGGCGATCCCGTGCTGCCGGGCGTCGTGCTGCTGGACGCGGCGCTGCGCCGACTCGCCGACGACGGCCGGATCGATGCCGGGGACTGCGAGATCCTCTGGTTCAAATTCTCCGCGCCGGTTCGTCCGCACGACCGGGTCGTCCTGGAGACCGACGAAGACGCGTCGGGCACACTGCGCGTTCGCATCGTCTGCGGTCCGCGGACCGTCGCGACCGGCGCGCTGCGCTCGCGTCCGCGCCGGGGCGCACCGTGAGCCTGCCGGTACGCGCGCCGGCTCCGGTACGCGCACCGCGCGCGCAGTGGCTCGGCGTCCGCGAGCGCGGCAGTCTCGCGCTGCTGCGACTGATGGCCGCGCTGAGCCTCGGTCTGGGGCGGCGGACGAGCCGCGCGATCCTGCACGCGGTCACCGCCTATTATTTCGCGTTCACGCCACGCGCGCGGCGCGCCTCTCGCGGGTACTTGCGCCGGGCGCTCGGCCGCGAGCCGCGGCTCGGCGAGCGGTATCGGCACTTCCACCACTTCGCCACGACGATCCACGACCGCGTGTTCCTCGCGGGCGACCGCGCAGCGACGCTGGCGCTGTCGATCGAAGGCGAGGCGTTGATGCGCGCCCAGCAGGCGAGCGGTCGCGGCGCGATCCTCCTCGGCGCGCACTTCGGCAGTTTCGCGATCGTCGGGGCGGTCGGCCGACGGATCGAGGGCGTGCGCATCGCGATGGCGATGTACGAGGACAACGCGGGCAAGCTGCGCCGCCTGTTCGAGGCGATCGGCGCGGGCGCGGCGCCGCCGATCGTTCCGCTCGGCCACGTCGACTCGATGCTACGGATCGCCGAGCGGCTCGACCGCGGTGAATTCGTCGGGATCCTCGGCGACCGCAGCCTCGGCGGCGACGCCCACCATCCGGTGCGATTGCTCGGCGAGCGGACGCTGCTGCCGACCGGACCGATGCGGATCGCCGCGATCCTCGGCTGCCCGGTGATCTTCATGGCGGGACTGTATCGCGGCACGAATCGCTATCACGTCGTGTTCGAGCCCGTCGCCGATTTCACGGGACTGCGCGCCGCGGTCCGCCGGGCCGCGGTCGATGCGGCGATCGAGCGCTACGCGGCGCTGCTCGACGGGCATTGCCGTCGCGATCCGTACAACTGGTTCAACTTCTACGAGTTCTGGAACCCCGCCGACTCGGAGGCGTCGTGAGCCGGCTCCGGGCGCCCACCGTCGCCGCGATCGCACTGATCGCGGCGGCCGCCGCGTCGCTCGGCACCGCACCGACCCGCGCCGCACCGCCTCCCGCGACACCGCTCCCCGCGACACCGACCCTCGCGCCGGCCGCCGGGCCCCCGACCGACGATCTCGCCGACGTGATGCGGTTGCTCGGCGCACGGACGCACCGCCGGGCGAGGTTTCGCGAACGGCAGGATCTCGCCGTCCTCGACCGACCGCTGGTCTCGACCGGCGAGTTGATCTACGACGCACCGGGACGGCTCGAGGAGCGCGTGCTCACGCCCCGCAGGGAAACCCTGATCGCGCAAGGCGATCGGCTCTCGGTCGAGCGCGACGGCCGGCGGCGGGTGTTCGAGTTGTCGCGCGCGACGGGATTCGCCGCGCTGATCGGCAGTCTGCGAGCGACCCTCGCCGGCGACGACGCGGCGCTGCGACGCGACTTCGCGGTCGAATTCCACGGTGACCTCGCCCGATGGACGCTGCGCCTGACGCCGCGATCCGCGGCACTCGCGCGGCAGATCGCCCGGATCCGGATCGACGGCACCCGCGGCGAACTGCGTCGCGTCGTGATCCGCTCGGCGAACGGCGACGCCTCGGTGATGCGGCTCACGGAGCCGGCGCGATGAGCCGGCGCGACCGCGTGGTACTCGCGGTGTGGCTCGCGGTGCTCGTCGCCGCGGCGACGCTCGCGCTGCGCGCACGCTACGTCACGGATCTCTCGGCGCTGCTGCCGACCCGGCCCGCACCTGGGCAGCGTCTGCTCGGCGACCTGTTGCGCGACGGGCCCGCCGCGAAGACGATTCTCGCCGCAATCGAGGGCGGCAGCGCCGCGGATCGGGCAGGCGCGGCGCGCACACTGGTCGCACGCTCGCTCGCGTCCCGGGAATTTTCGACCGTCGACGACGGCGACCGGGCCGGACTCGCTCGCGCGCAGCGGTTCGTGTTCGAGCATCGGTACGTGCTCGACGCCGCGGCCGCGGCGCACCTGTCCACGGCGCAGGCCCTGCATCGGGCGATCCGGCGCACGATCGAGGATCTCGCGACACCCGCGGGCCCCTGGCTCGTCCGGCTGCTGCCGCACGACCCGACCGGCGAAACCGCCCGCCTCGCCGAGCGCTGGACCCCGGACGGCGGCCCGCCGCGGTGTGACGGCGTGTGGTGCTCGCGCTCGGGTGAGCGCGCGCTCCTGGTGCTGCGCACCCGGGCGGCCGGCTCCGACACCGACGGGCAGGCGAACGCGATCGCGACGATTCGTGGGGCGTTCCGCACGATCGCCGGCCCGAACGGCCGCCTGCGGCTGCGGCTGAGCGGACCCCCGGTGTTCGCGGTGCAGGCGCGCGCGCGGATCGAGCGCAGCGCCGAACGGCTGTCGGTCATCGCCGGTGCCTGCGTCGTCGCACTGCTGCTCCTGGTGTACCGTTCGCCCGCCGCCGTGCTGCTCGGGCTGCTGCCGGTCGCGACCGCAGCGACGGTCGGCGTGGCCGCGGTCGCCGGGGTGTTCGGCGCGGTCCAGGGCATGACGCTCGGCTTCGGTGTCACGCTGATCGGCGAGGCCGTCGACTACGCGATCTACTTCTTCCTGCAATCGGCCCATGCGGCCGATGCCTGGCGGCAGCGATACTGGCCGACGATCCGGCTCGGTGCGTTGACCTCGATCTGCGGATTCGCCGCGTTGCTGCCGTCCGGGTTCCCCGGTCTCGAACAACTCGGCGTGTACTGCCTGTGCGGCCTCGCGGCCGCGGCGGCGACCACGCGCTACGTGCTGCCGCGTCTCGCAACCGGGTCGCTCGACGCACGCTCGGTCGCATCGCTCGGCGCGGCGCTGCGCCGCGCGCTGCCGGCGCCGCGGATCGGCGCC
>JAJXYU010000372.1 GCA_021780395.1 Pseudomonadota bacterium | reverse complement strand
GGGTGAGCCGCAACCCCTGGAATCCGGCGATCACGCCGGGCGGTTCGAGCGGCGGGTCGGGGGCGGCGCTCGCGGCCGGGATGGCACCGCTCGCGACGGGGAGCGATATGGCCGGCTCGATCCGGATCCCGGCGGCGATGTGCGGCGTGTACGGGTTCAAGCCGCCGTTCGGACGTCTCGCGAGCGCGCCCGGCGAGGAGCTGTTCGCATTCGCGGTCGAAGGGCCGATGGCGCGCACGGTCGAGGATCTCGCGTTGATGCAGAACGTGATCGCCGGGCCGCACCCGGCGACCTATTCCGGGATGCCGTACGTGCCGCTGCCGGCCGAGCCCGCTGCGATCGCCGGCCTGCGGATCGGCCTGTCGTTCACGACCGGGCACACCACGCTGTGTCCGGACACCCGCCGCAACCTCGAGCGCGCCGGCGCGGCGCTCGAACGCGCCGGCGCGATCATCGAACCGGTCGACCTGCGCTGGGACGGCGAGGCGCTCGCCAACGCGCTGATCGAGGCGATCTTCGGAATCTTCCTCGACGAGTATCTCTCGAAGCTGCCGGCCGAAAAGCTCGACCAGGGCAGCTCGTACCTGCGCTGGCTGATGGAACGCTACTGCGGCAAGCGCAATTCGATCACCAAAGCCGCCGGACTCGCGCTCGGCCTGCACCAGGAACTCGAACACAAGCTCTGGGGCCGGGGGATCGCGGCCCTGATCTGCCCGACGGTGTTCGCGACCGACATCGCCGCCGATCTCGACCTCGCGAGCGTGCGCGAGGTGCCGATCGGGGACACGCGGGTCGACAGCTACCTCGGCTGGGTCGCAACGCCGCCGTTCAACCTGCTGAGCCGATACCCGGCGCTCGCCGCGCCGACCGGACTCGCGGCGAACGGGATCCCGACCAGCCTGCAGATCGTGGGTCCTGCGTTCGACGATGCGATCGTGTTCCGGATCGCACACCACTTCGCGCGAGTCACCGACGGCGGCCTCTACCGGCGCCACTTCCCGCCAGGCTGCGGAGTCGACGGCGGGCGCACCGAACGGTTATAAAGAGGCAAACAACCGAACGGGGGAGTCGTGGAACACCCAGGAAAGGACCTCGCGGCGGCCGCGTCGGCGCGACGTTACATGCGCTACGTCGCCGTGCTCGCGGCGCTCGCGGGACTGATGTTCGGCCTCGACGTCGGCGTGATCTCGGGCGCCCAGCAGTTCATCCAGCGAACCTTCGCGATCGACGACCGGATGATCGAGCACATCGTGAGCAGCATGATGGTCGGCGCGGCGGTCGGCGCGGGGCTCGCCGCCTGGCTGTCGGGACACTTCGGGCGCAAGCGCTCGCTCCTGTGGAGCGCGTCGCTGTTCGTCGCCGGGTCGCTCGCGAGCGCGGCCGCGGGGTCGCCGGTCGCGCTGATCGGCGCGCGCCTCGTGCTCGGCGTCGCGATCGGGATCGCGGCATTCACCGCGCCGCTGTACCTCGCCGAGATCGCTCCGGAGGACAAGCGCGGCGCGATGATCTCGACCTACCAGTTGATGATCACGATCGGGATCTTCCTCGCGTTCGTGTCGGACACGGTGTTCAGCTACTCCGGACGCTGGCGCTGGATGCTCGGGATCATCGCGGTCCCGGGCATCGCGTTCCTGCTCGGGGTGCTCGGCCTGCCGGAGAGCCCGCGCTGGCTCGTGCTGCGCGGCCGGCACGACGACGCGACCGGCGTGCTGAACCGGTTGCGCGGCGACGAGACGACCGCGCGCGCCGAAGTCGCGGAGATCGAGGAGCGCCTGCGGACCCCGCAGCAAGGCTGGCAGCTGCTGCGCGAGAACCGCAACTTCCGCCGTTCCGTCGGCCTCGGAATCGCGCTGCAGGTGGTGCAGCAACTCACCGGCATCAACATCGTGATGTACTACGCGCCGCGGATCTTCGCCGACATGGGCTACGCGACCGGTACGCAGATGCTGTTCACCGCGGTCGTCGGGCTGACCAACGTGCTCGCGACGTTCATCGCGATCGGCTTCGTCGACCGCATCGGGCGCAAGCCGATCCTCTATGCCGGCTTCGTGGTGATGGCGGTCGGTCTCGCGGTGGTCGGCACGCTGATGGCGTCCGGAATGGCGACTCAGGGGCAACGATTGCTCGCGGTCGCGATGCTGCTGGTGTTCGTGATCGGCTTCGCGTTCTCGGCTGGCCCGCTGGTGTGGACGCTGTGCTCGGAGATCCAGCCGCTCAAGGGGCGGGATTTCGGCATCGGCGTCTCGACGGTGACGAACTGGCTCGGCACGGCGGCGGTCGGCGCGACGTTCCTCACGCTGCTGAACCACCTGGGTCACGCGCAGACGTTCTGGTTGTACGCCGCGTTCAACGCGTCGTTCCTGCTGTTCACCTGGGCGTTCGTTCCCGAGACCAAGGGCGTGAGCCTCGAGGCGATCGAGCGGCGGCTGATGGACGGGCGCGCGCTACGGGAGATCGGGGAATGAGGGGCCGGTACGTCGGCGGCGATCGAATCAGGCGCCCCAGCGGAATCCTCCGGCCCGCGATCGCGTCGCTCGCGCTGCTGCTGTCGCCGGCCGCCGCCTTTTGCGCGTCGGCTGCGGCGCCGGCGCCGGACGGCTGGAGCGGCAAGGGCCAGGCCGGCGGCGTGACCTCGCAGGGCAACACGCAATCCACGACGTTCAATGCGGTGCTGGATCTCGCGCTCGTCGCGGGCCCGTGGAAGCACGCGTTGCACCTCGACGGCCTGTACGGGCGCAATGCGGGCATCACCTCGAGCGAGCGCTGGGGATCCCGGTGGCAGAGCGACTACACGTTCCGACCGGCGGTGTACGCGTTCGGGATCCTGCGTTACGAGCGGGACCTGTTCAGCGGCTTCGACTATCAGGCGAGCGCGGCCGCCGGCGTCGGCTACCGGATCCTCGACACCGACCGGGTGAAGCTCAGCGTGCAGGCTGGGCCCGGGTTTCGACGCGAACAGCCGCAGACCCTCAGCAAGGACGCGGCCGGCGCGGTGATCGCGCGCAGCCTGGGAACTCCGATGAACAGCGCGATCCTGAGTGCCGGGATCGATTACTCGCAGGTGCTCACCGCCACGACGACCTTGTCGGACAAACTGCTGACCGAGTCGGGTGGCGGCAACACGCTCGTCACGAACGCGCTGGCGCTCGCGGTCAAGGTGTCGACGCACCTCGCCTTGAGCGTCGGCTACAATCTGCAGAACAACAGTTCGCCGCCGCCGGGACTGAAGAAGCTCGACTCGAACGAGACGGTGAACCTGGTGTATTCCTTCTAGTCCGGTCGCGTGAACCGGTAGTGCGCGACCAGCCATTCCTGGCCGTGCGCGTAACCGAAGAGCTCGGCGCACGCCATCCAGAAGATCCGCCAGCGCTGGAACCACAGCGCCGCCCGGTCGCCATACGCGCGGCGCAGCGTCGCGCGGACCGCCGCGGCGTTCGCATCCTGCCGCTCGAGCCACTGGTTCGCGGTGCGCTGGTAGTGCGTCCCGTCGATGAGCCAGCGCTGCTCGAGGGCCAGTCGGTCCTGAAAGCGCAGCAGCGTGTCGGCGGCGGGCATCAGGCCACCGGTGAAGAAGTGCCGGCCCATCCAGTTGTCCTCGCCCGCGGTCTCGAACGGATAGCAGAACGTGCGGTGCGCGAAGACGTGCACGAACAGCTTCCCGCCCGGCCGCAGCCACGCGGCGATCCGCTCCATCAGCGTCGCGTAGTTGCGCAGGTGCTCGAACATCTCCACCGACACGCAGCGGTCGAACGCGCCCGGGTCGAGCGCGAGCGCGTTCACGTCGGCGGTGATCACCCGCACGTTCCCGAATCCGCGTTTGCGGCAGACGGTCTCGATGTGCGCGCGCTGACTCTGCGAGTTCGACACCGCGGTGATGCGCGAGTGCGGGAAGCGCTCGGCCATCCACAGCGTGAGCGATCCCCAGCCGCAGCCGAGTTCGAGGATCGACTGGCCGTCGGCGAGCTCGGCGCGCGCCTCGACCGCGCGCAACATCGCATCCTCCGCCTCGGCGAGCGTCTCGTCGCCGCGCGGGTACAGCGCGCAGGAATATTTCAGGCGCGAACCCAGGCACTGCTCGAAGAACTCCGCGGGCAGTTCGTAGTGCTGCTCGTTCGCGGCCGCGGTGTGGATCGCGATCGGGCTGCGCCGCAGCGCCTCGATCAGGCGCTCGGCGCGCTCGCTCTGCGCGGTGAGTCCGCCGCGCCGCTCCTCGGCGAGCCGGCGCGCGCACAGCCGGCGGATCCCGAAGCGCAGCAGCGCATCGGGCAGCGCGCCGCGTTCGGCGAGTCCGAGCAGGCCGGGAGCCGGGCGGTCGGCCGCGAGCTCGGCGGTCGGGGAATCGGTGGCGGCGGTGCTCACGGGGTCACTCCTTCTCGGCGCGAATGCGTTTCGGGAACCAGGGGATCAGCATCGAGGTGCGGCGCTGGTATTCGGCGTAGTCGCGGCGCGTGCGCAGCGCCTGCGCCTCGGTCCAGGGAATTCCGCTCAGGTAGCGCAGGAACAGGATCATCACGACCGGCCCGAGCCACGCGAGTCCCGACCGCGGGGAGCCGATCGCGAGCGCGACGTAGGCGAACCAGTGCAGCCACTCGAAGAAGTAATTCGGATGGCGCGAGTAGCGCCACAGCCCTCGCCGGCAGGTGAGCCCGCGGTGGCGCGGATCGGCGCGAAATGCCGCGAGCTCGGCGTCCGCGACGGACTCGCCGAGCACCGCGAGGAGTCCGATCCCGGCGCCGGCCGCGAGACCCAGCGGGTGCGCATCGCGGTTCGCGGCGACCGCGACGAACGGCAGGGAGAACAGGGCGACCACGAACGCCTGCAGCTGAAAGAAGCCGAACCAGCGCCAGGGGGCGTCTCCCCAGTGCGCGCGCAGGTGGCGGTAGCGCCCGTCTTCCGGTTCCCCGCGCACTCGCCGCCACAGGTGCCAGGCGAGGCGCGCCCCCCAGCCGCCGCCGATCAGCGCGAGCAGCGCGCGGGTCGCGGGCGCGCCGGTGCCTCGTAGCGCGAGCAGGAGCGCCGCGCCGCCGAGGCACGCGGCCCAGAGCACGTCGACGATGCCGGCGTTGCGCCGGCGCCGTTGCCATGCCCACCCGCCGGTCATCACCGCCGCCGCCGCGGCCCAGACGGCGAGCACCTCGATCCCGGGACTCACCGCGGCTCGCCCGCGCGGCGCCCCGGCGTGCCGGGCTTCTCGAACAGCAGGTGCGCGACGCCGATCGAGCGCTCGCGAAAGCCGGCTTCGCAGTACGCGAGGTAGAACTCCCACAGCCGGATGAAGCGCTCGTCCTTGCCGAGCGCGCGCACGTCCGCGCGTCGGGCCGTGAAGCGCTCTCGCCAGGCCTCGAGGGTGCGCGCGTAGGACTCCGCGAAATCCTCGAGCGACCGCAGGCGCAGCTCGCTGGCCTCGGTCTTCGCCGCGAGGATCGCGTTCAGCGACGGAATGAAGCTCCCCGGAAACACGTAGCGCTTGATGTAGTCGACCGAGCGCAGCGCGAGCTCGTAGCGGTGGTCCTCGATCGTGATCGCCTGCAGCAGCGCGAGGCCGCCCGGCTTCAGGAGCCTTTCGATCACGCCGAAATAGGTCCCGAGGAACTCGGCGCCGACCGCCTCGATCATCTCGATCGACGCGAGCTTGTCGTAGGTGCCGGCGAGGTCCCGGTAGTCGTCGAGACGGACTTCGATCCGGGCGCCGAGGCCGGCGGCGGCGACCCGTTCGGTCGCGACCGCGTACTGCTCCCGCGAGATCGTCGTCGTGGTCACGCGGCAGCCGTAGTGGCGGGCGGCGTGCAGCGCGAAGCCGCCCCAGCCGGACCCGATCTCGACCACGTGGTCGTCGGGGCGCAGGTCGAGCCTGCGACACACGGCGTCGAGCTTGCGCGTCGACGCGGCCTCCAGTGTGTCGTCGGGCCCGTCCCACAGCGCGGAGGAATACATCCGGTCGGCGGACAGGAAGGTCGCGAAGAACTCGTTCCCCAGATCGTAGTGGGCGGCGATGTTGCGCCGGCTGCCGTCGCGCGAGTTGCGGCGCGTGCCGTTCCACGCGCGCAGCGCGGCGCCGCCGATCCGCGCGAGGCCGGTCTCGAAGCCGTCGAGCAGATCGCGATTGCGCAGCATCAGCCGACCGAGAGCGACCAGCGCGCCGCCGCCGTCCGCACCGGGCGCGGCGCAGCGCCACAGCCCGTCGATGTACGCGCCACCCGCGCCGACGCTGCCGTTCGCGGCGAGCGCGCGATAGAACGCGGGATCTTGCACCTCGATCTCGACGACCGGATCGCCGCCGCGTTCCGCGGCGCCGAACTCGGCCGTGCCGAGCGCGTCGCGCCAGCGCAGGCGGCCGTGCCGCAGGCCCTCGAGCCGCGCCAGCAGGTGTCGCCGCAGCAGGCGGTCGAGCGCGCCATAGCGGCTCTGAATCTCGTCGATCACGGTGCTCATCGGAAACCTCGTTGGCGGGGGTGGTCGTGGACGGGGATGCGCTTCAGCCACAGCCGCAGCGCCTGCCAGTGGATCGCGCCGATCACCTGCAGGGTCATCAGCGGGTAGCGCCACAGCACGCGTGCGAGCGCGGCGCCGCCGAGCGGCCGGCGGCGCAGGTCGAGCGTCGCGGCGAATTCGCGCGTCCCGGCGTTCAGCACGGTCATGCGCACGCGCAGCTCGTCGCCGGGCTCGGTGAAGCGCCAGCGATAGTCGCGCTCCATCCCGATGAACGGCGAGACGTGGAAGGTCTTCGGGAACGCCCAGCACCAGAACGGGCCGTCGCTCCGCGCGGCGTCGAGTGGCAGCACGTAGGCGTGCCGCTCCCGCCAGGGCGTGTTGGTGATCTCGGCGACGATCGCGCGCAGCGTGCGCCGATCGGCGTCGTAACAGTAGTAGAAGCTCACCGGGTTGA
>JAJXYU010000265.1 GCA_021780395.1 Pseudomonadota bacterium | reverse complement strand
CCGCGGTTGCGCCGATCCCGCCCGCGGCGACGCGCCCCGCGGCGCCGAGCGGGGGAACCACCGGGTCGATCACGATCGACCCGGCGAGCTGTGCGCGCAGGGCGACGCGCAGCACCGCGTAGGTCGCGGCGATCGCCGCGACCGACGGGACGGCGAACCGCGCGAGCCAGGCGCCGAGCGGTGGCATGGCCGCGCCGTACACGACGAGGTTCGCCGGATTGGAGATCGGCAGCACGAAGCTCGCCGCGTTCGCGATGAACGCGCAGATCAGCAGGTAGGGCAGCGGCGGCGCGCCGGCGTCCTTCGCGGCCGCGTACACCGCCGGGGTCAGCACGACCGCGGTCGCGTCGTTCGACAGGAGCGTGGTCACGACGATCCCGACCGCATACACCAGCGCGAACAGCCGCCGCGGCGAGCCGCGCGCGATCCGCGTCGCGAGCGCCGCGGTCCACGCGAACAAGCCCTCGCGTCGCGCGAGCTCCGCGAGCAGCATCATCCCGGTGAGGAACAGGTACACGTCGGTGCCCTCGCGAACCGCCGCGAGCGCCTCGCGCCAGGAGATCAGCGACAGCGCGAGCGCGGCACCGGCGCCGAGCGACGCCCAGAGCGCCTCCGGGATCCGCCAGGGGCGCAATACGATGCCGAGGATCGCGCCGCCGGCGATCAGCCAGACGAGATCCGGGGAGCCGATCGCGTGCGTCATCGGCGCAGCATGCCAGCCCCGCGCGCCGATGCGTAGCCGGTCGCGGGTCTGCGCTACACTGCTCGCACCGTGAATCGCGCGCCCGACCCGAGAGCCGACGACTCCTCCGCCGAGCAGGGGCTCACCGCCGCGGCGGCCCGCGAGGCGCTCGCGCGGTTCGGTCCGAACGCGATGCCGGACGCCGAGGAGCCGCTGTGGCGGCGCGCGCTCGGCAAGTTCTCCGCGCCGATCCCGTGGATGCTCGAGGCGGCGATCCTGCTCGAGGTCACCCTCGGTCAGCGCATCGAGGCCCTGGTGATCGCGGTGCTGCTCGTGTTCAACGCGGCGCTCGGCCTGGTACAGGAGGGGCGCGCGCAGGCGACGCTGCGCGCGTTGAAGTCGCGCCTCGCGTTGAACGCGACGGTGCGCCGCGACGGGCGCTGGCAGACGCTGTCCGCGTCCGAGATCGTGCCGGGCGACGTCGTCAAGCTGAGTCTCGGCGGGATCGTACCGGCGGACGTCGCGTTGCTCTCCGGCGAGGTGCTGCTGGACCAATCGATGCTGACCGGCGAGTCCCTGCCGGTCGAGGCGGGCGTCGGCGCGGCGACGTTCGCGGGCGCGCTGGTCCGGCGTGGCGAGGCGGTCGCGCGGGTGACCGCGACCGGCGCGGGCACGAAGTTCGGCCGGACCGCGGAGCTCGTGCGCGTCGCGCACGGACGCAGCTCGCAGCAGGAGGCGGTGCTGCGGATCGTGCGCAACCTCGGCCTGTTCAGCGCGGCGATGGTGATCGTGCAGCTGACGTTTGCGACCGCGACGCACATGCCCGCGGCCGACCTCGTGCCGCTGGTGCTGACCGCGGTGCTCGCCGCGATCCCGGTCGCGCTGCCCGCGACCTTCACGCTCGCATCGGCGCTCGGCGCGCGCTCGCTCGCGGCGCAGGGCGCGCTGCCGACGCGGCTGTCCGCGATCGACGAGGCGGCGAACATGGACGTGCTGTGCTCGGACAAGACCGGGACGCTGACCCAGAATCAGCTCGCGGTCGCCGAGGTGCTCGCCGCGCCGGGCATCGATCGGGCCGCGGTGCTGCCGCTTGCGCTGCTCGCGAGCGCCGACGCGGGCCTCGATCCGGTGGACGGCGCGGTGCGCGATGCCGCCGCGAAGCTGCCGCCGGGCGCCGGGGCGGGCGCGCGCCGCACGGCGTTCCGACCGTTCGATCCGGCGCGCAAGATGTCCGAGGCCGATGCGCTCGGCCCGAATGGCGAGCCGCTGCGCGTCGTCAAGGGTGCGTTCGCGAGTATCGCGGCGCAGGTCGCGCCGCCGCCCGAGCTCGCTGCCGACGCGGCGTCGCGGGAAACCGCCGGCTACCGCGTGCTCGGCGTCGCCGCCGGTCCGCCGGACCGCCTCGGGTGGGTCGGCGCACTCGCGCTCAGCGATCCGCCGCGCACCGATGCGCGGGGCTTGATCGAGGAGCTCACGACGCTCGGCGTGCAGTCCGTGATGATCACCGGCGATTCGGCGGCGACTGCGGCGGTGGTTGCGCACGCGGTCGGCATCGACGGGCCGGTGCGAACGGCGGCCGAGGTGCCCGCGTCCGCCGAACCGCGGGACTACGCCGTGTTCGCCGGCGTGTTCCCGGAGGACAAGTTCCACATCGTGCGCGCGTTCCAGGGCGGCGGTCACACGGTCGGCATGTGCGGCGACGGCGCGAACGACGCGCCGGCGCTGCGCCAGGCGCAGATCGGCATCGCGGTATCGACCGCGACCGACGTCGCGAAGTCGGCGGCGGGGATCGTGCTCACCCAGCCGGGGCTCTCGGGGATCGTCGCGACGGTGCGCTGCGGCCGCTCGACCTACCAGCGCATCCTCACCTACACGCTGCGCTCGGTCACCGCGAAGATCAACCAGATGCTGTTCCTCACGGTCGGCTTGCTGGTCACCGGCTCGGCGGTGCTGACCCCGATGCTGATGGTGCTGCTGATGATCAGCGGCGACTTCCTCGCGATGTCGGCGACCACCGACCGGGTCAGGCCGACCGGCGGGCCGAACGCCTGGCGGATCGGCCGGGTGACCGCCGCCGCGGTCGTGCTCGGCACCTGCGACCTCGCGTTCAGCGTCGCGGTGCTGCTGGTCGCGCGCGATCGCTACGGAGTCGTCGCGCACGCGGGGCTTCGGACCCTGTCGGCGGTGACGCTCGTCTGCGTGGCCCAGGCGTCGTTCTACGTGGTCCGCGAGCGCGAGCGTCTGTGGAGCTCCCGGCCGAGCGTCTGGGTCGTCCTCTCCTCGATCGCGGACGTCGCGGTGATCTCCCTCCTCGCGGGCTTCGGCATCCTGGTGCACCCGATCGCGCCGGCGGCGATCGGCGCGGTGATCGGGGCGTCGTTCCTGTTCGCGTTCGCGCTGGACTTCGTGAAGGTCGCGGCGTTCCGCGCGTGGCGGATCACCTGAGCGGTCGGCCGCCGACTCGTCTACACTGGGCGCCCATGGGATTCGATTGCTCGCGATGCCCGGGATACTGCTGCAGCCATGCGCGCATCGAGGTGTCGGACGCGGACGTCCGGCGGCTCGCGAAGCACCTCGGGATCCCGGTGCGGATCGCGCGCGAGCGCCACACCTATCTCTACCGGGCGAAGGAGGGGGTGGAGCGCATCCTGCGCCACCACCGGGATCACCTCTACGCCTCGGTGTGCCACTTCTTCGACCGCAAGGCGCGGCGCTGCACGGTCTACGCGGCGCGACCCGCGGTGTGCCGCAAATATCCGTACGGGAATCGTTGCGGCTACTACGCCTTCCTCGCGTTCGAGCGCGAGTTCCACGACGATGAGGACTTCGTCCCCTCGGCCTGAGGCGCGCGCGACGCGCCGCCGCTTGCGGGGAGCCTGGCAGCTGCTGCGGATCGAGTACCGCGCGCCGGACGGCGACACCGTGGACCCGTTCTATCGGCCGAACTCGACCGGCGTGCTGATCTACGATGCCGCCGGCTGGATGAGCGTCGCGATCGCCGGGCCCGGCGCGTACTACACCTATGCCGGCACCTGGGACGTCGATGCGGCCGGAACGACGGTGATCCACCGCGTGACGACCGCGTTGCTCGCCGACGAGGTCGGGGTCGCGTATCGCCAGCGCGTGCACTTCGAGAGCGGTCGAATGATCTTCACGAACCGCGAAGGGCCCGCGGGCGCGCGCACCGTGCGCCGGAAGATCTGGGTTCGCGCCCGCCGCGCCGATCGGTGACGCCGGACCCCGGGCGCCGCGTGCCGGCGTGCAGCCACCGGCCGCCGTGCCCGGGCTGTCCCCGGTTCGGCGAGCCGGGCCTCTCGGCCGACGCTCGCGCGACGCTCGCGATGCTCGCGCGCGCGCATGGATTGCCGCCGGTCGAGGTCGTCGGCGGTGCGCTGACGGGGTTTCGCCATCGCGCGCGGCTCGCGATTCGCGGGCGCCGCGAATCCCCGAAGATCGGGCTGTTCGAGGCGGGCAGTCATCGGCTCGTGCACATCCCGACCTGCCAGGTCCATCACCCGTTGATCAACCAGGTCGCGGAGGTCGTTCGGGGCGCGCTGATCGACACCGGGGTCGACTGTTACTCCGATGACGCGCATCGTGGTCTCGCGCGCTACCTGCAGGTGGTGATCGAGCGGCGTTCCCAGACCGCGCAGGTCGTCGTGGTCGGCAACGCGCGCCGGGTCGAGCCGTTCGCCGCGCTCCTCGAGGCGATCCGCGCAGCGCTCGGCGCCCGGCTGCACAGCCTGTGGTTCAACGCCCACCCGGAACGCTCGAACGCGGTGCTCGGACGCGAATTCCACGCCTGGTGCGGGCCCGCGAGCCTCGTCGACCGTTATGGCGGCGCCGAGGTGCACTATCCTCCGGGCGCGTTCGGACAGAGCCACCCGGCGCTCGCGGAACGCATCGTCGCGCACGTCCGCGAGCGGATCCCCGTGAACGCCCGCGTCGCGGAGTTCTACGGCGGGGTCGGCGCGATCGGCCTGTCGGTGCTCGATCGCGCGTCGGCGCTGCGGATCAACGAGGTCGCGGTCGAGTCGCTGCGCGGCCTCGCGCTCGGGCTCGCCGCGCTCGATCCGGGCGAGCGCGCGAAGGTGTCGGTGTGGCCCGGCACGGCCGCGGCGGCGGCGCCCGCGGCGCTGGATCGAACCGTGGTGATCGCCGATCCGCCCCGCAAGGGGCTCGATCCGGTACTGCTCGCGACGCTGCGGGGTTCGCCGCCGGCGCGCTTCGTCTATGTCAGCTGCGACCTGCGATCCCTGGCCGCGGATACGGCCCGACTCGTCGCCGACGGCGGATTCCGGCTGGCGTCGCTGGCCGCGTTCGATCAGTTCCCGTACACGGAACACGTGGAAACCGTCGCGACCTTCGAGCGACGGGGCTGACAGGCGACCGGGGCCTGTGCGAAGGTAGCGGCCCGCCGAATGGGGGAGACGAGGAGTCGCATGACGCTGCCCGATGGATACAGTGAGATCGCCCCCGGCAAGCTCGCCTCGGTGGTGACCTGTCTCGAGATGGACGCCGCGCCGCCGCTCAGGCCGGCGCGAGCCGATCCGGCCTGGGACCTGCGGCGCCGGGTCGACGCCGATCTCGACGCGTATCGGTCGCTGTTCGCCCGGGTCGGTCGCGAGTGGCTGTGGTTCTCGCGGCTGACGATGCCGGCGGAGGAGTTGCGCCGCATCCTCGCCGATCCGGACGAGGAAGTGTGGGTGTTCAGCGTCGGCGGAGCCGACGAGGGACTGCTCGAGCTCGATTTCCGCGAGTCCGGCCAGTGCGAGCTCGCGTTCTTCGGTCTGACCGCGGCGGCGCGCGGCAGCGGCGCCGGCCGCTGGCTGATGAACCGGGCGATCGAGCGCGCGTGGCGCCGCCCGATCGAGCGGCTGTGGGTGCACACCTGCACGCTCGATCACCCGGCCGCGCTCGATTTCTATCGGCGCTCCGGGTTCCGGCCCTATGCGCGGCGCGTGGAGGTCGCGGACGATCCACGGCTCGTCGGGCTCCTGCCGCGCGACGCGGCGCCCGGGATACCGATCGTCGAGCCGGACCGCAACTCCGCCGAGCCCTGAGACCGAACGACCTACAGGAAGCGATCGCGATGACCGAAGTCGAAGAACGTCTACACGCCGCCCTGTCGCGCCACGCGCTCGAGCGCACTGCGACCGGCTATCGCCTCGTGCATCCGGGCGCGGGCACCGCCTCGCTCGAGATCCGCCCGGTGCCGGGCGCCGGCGACACCCCGGAGGCGACCGCGACCGCGATCGTCGACGTCGTCGCCGACTATGAGTCCGCGGGGCTGCCGTCGTTGCACGCGGCCGGCATCGCGCGGCTCAACGCGCTCGCGGTGCATGGCGCGTACGAGCGGCACGACGGACGCTTGCGGCAGCGCGCGCAGTTCACGCTGTACGCGGTCGAGTCGACCGCGGACCTCGCGGCCCGGCTGATCCTCGAGGCGTTCGGCGCGCAGTTGCCGATCGGCCGATCGGTCGCGCAGTCGATCGTGTCCGCGACCGCGCTCGAGCAGCATCGTGCCCATCACGCGATGCCGAAGGACTGGAGCACGCCGCTCGACGAGCCGGCGCTGCGCTCGACCGTGGAGGCGATGGAGCAGCGGGGACTCGCGTCCGCGTGCCGCGGCAATGCGGTCTGGGCGGAATTGCCGCTCCACGGCGATTGCCCGACGCGCGCGATCGATCCGACCGCGCAGACCGCGCTGCTCGAGGTTCACGCGGGCGTGCTCCACCCGATCGCGGGCGCGGGCTACCTCGCATCGATCTCGCTCCCGTTCGGCGCGCGCCCGACGGATCCCGCGGAAGTCTGTCGCCGCCTGAACGCGGCCGAGTTCGAGCTCGTCGATTTCGTTCCGCGTCTCGGCGCGTGGGGGATGCAGGGGACGCAGGACCTGCCGGGCTACCACTGCTTCCTGCCGTGCCCGAACCCCTACGGCGGGATGCACAGCGCGCTGATGTGGTGGTGCGCGCAGCGCGCGGCCTGGATCCGCGATCGATACTGGGACGCCGCCGGCGCGATCGTGTTCGACCGCGCGCCCGCCGGGGCGCCGGCTTGAGCGAGCGCGCGCGGGCGATGGTCTCGATCGAGGTTCCGGACAGGGAGTTCGGCGCGTACGTCTTCGACTGCGACGGAACGCTCGCCGATACGATGCCGCTGCACTACCGGGCGTGGCTGCGCGTGCTCGAGGGCCGCGACCCGCCGTTCGACGCGCGCACGTTCTACGGCTGGGGCGGCAAGCCGACCGAGACGATCCTCGAG
>JAJXYU010000147.1 GCA_021780395.1 Pseudomonadota bacterium | reverse complement strand
GATGACCGGAATCAGCAGGTCGCCGCGCGCCTGCGCGGCGCGGCGCTCAGCCGGGTCCGCGGCGTGCACCGCGAGGTCGAGCTGCAGCGCCCCGTACAGGGCGATCGCGCGCGACGCATCGGTCTGCGCCTTGATCGTCAGCAGCATCCGCTTCACGTCCGGGTGCTCGACGATCGTCGCCGGCTTGCCATCCGCGCCGGGGCGCGCGCCGGCCGGCCGGCCCTGCACGCGTTGTCGGGCCCATTCGAGCGCTTGCTGATAGGCGCGCTCGCCGAGCGCGTACCCCTCGATCCCGACCGCGAGCCGCGCCGCGTTCATCATCACGAACATGTATTCGAGCCCGCGGTTCGGCTCCCCGACGAGGTAGCCTCTCGCACCCCCCGCATCCCCATAGGACATCACGCAGGTCGGACTCGCGCGGATCCCGAGCTTGTGCTCGATCGACACGCACCGCAGGTCGTTGCGCGCACCGGGCGTGCCGTCGGGGTTCACGAGGAACTTCGGCACGATGAACATCGAGATGCCCTTCGTTCCGGGCGGCGCACCCTCGATGCGCGCCAGCACGAGATGCACGATGTTGGACGCGAGATCGTGCTCACCATAGGTGATGAAGATCTTCTGGCCGAAGAGCCGGAAGCCGTCGCGATCAGGTACGGCGCGGGTGCGGATCGCGCCGAGGTCGCTCCCGGCCTGGGGTTCCGTGAGATTCATCGTGCCGGTCCATTCGCCGCTCAGCATCCGCGGGACGTAGAGCGCCCGCTGCTCGGGTGACCCGGCGTGCTCGATCGCCTCGATCGCGCCGCGCGTGAGCAGCGGGCACAGCTTGAACGCCTGGTTCGCCGATCCCCAGAATTCCTCCACCGCGCTACACAACACGATCGGCGCGCCGAGTCCGCCCTGTTCCGCCGGGCCGCCGAGCCGCGCCCAGCCGGCGTCGACGAACTGCCGATACGCATCCTTGAACTCGGCCGGCATCACGACCCCGTCCGGCGTCCAGCGCGCGCCGACGCGGTCGCCGAGCGCGTTGATCGGCGCGAGCCGCTCCTCGGCGAAGCGCGCGGCCTGGTCCAGCACGTCGTCGGCAAACTCCGGCGAGTAATCAGGGAACGCGGGCAGACCGGCGAGGCGCCCGTCGTCGGTCAGCGCGTGCAGCGCGAACCGCACGTCTTTCAGCGGGGGACGGTACATCGTTCGTCTCCGAAGCGGGGAACCGGGTTCATCTTAGCATCGGTGCGGCCGCCCGCCGCCCCGCGCCGCGCTATCCGGCGCGACGCCACCACCAGACGCCGTCGGCGTCGCGTTCGCGGGTCGCGCGACCCATGCGCTGCAGATGGTTGAGGTGCGCGATCGCCTCGCCGGTCGCCATCCCGAGCACCGTCGCGCCGATGGGGCGCTTGAACAACGCGCCGAACACGTCGACCGCGCGGCGCGGCTCCACGAGGAGTTCTTCCAGTCGATCCAAGGCTCGCGCGTGTCCGGCCGCGAGCCGTTCGAGGCGCGCGTGCAGGCCGTAGAACGGACTGTTGTGCGCCGGCAGCACCAGTGTGTCGTCGCCGATGCGCGCCTTGAGCATTGCGATCGAGCCCTGCCATTCCGCGAGCGGATCGGCGTCCGGCTCGATCGGATACACGGACACGTTCGAGGTGATCCTCGGCAGCACCTGATCGCCCGAGATCAACAACCCGAGTTCGGGGCAGTGCAGGCAGGCGTGCTCCGGGGAATGTCCGGTGCCGACGACGACCGTCCACGTGCGTCCGCCGATCGAGAGGGCTTCACCGTCGACGATGCGCCGATACGAGGCGGGCATCGGATGGATCATCTGACCGAACCAGCCGAATTTCTCCGCGTAACGCTGCAGCGCCTCTGCATCCCAGCCGGCGCCTCGGTAGAACTCGATCCCGTCGCGCGGCGGCACGCGGCCGGTGTCCGCGGCCATCAGCCGGCAGGTCAGGTACTCGAGGCGGGTCATCCACAGCCGCGACGCATCGCGCTCGATGAGCCAGCCCGCGAGTCCGCAATGGTCCGGATGCATGTGCGTGACGATCACCCGGGACACCGGGCGACGGCCGAGCACGCCGGCGCGCGCGGCGACCCACGCGTCGATTGCCGCGGTGCTGTTGATGCCGGTATCCACGATCGTCCAGCCGTCGCCGTCGGCGAGCGCCCAGACGTTGATCCACGGCAGCGCGGTGTACAACGGCATCCGCAGCCACAGCACGCCGGGCGCAACCGTGATCGCGGATCCGTCACCGGTGCCGGGTTCGCTCGCGAACGGGAACTCGAGACCGTCGGCGCCGGGAGCGCCGCGTTCGGCCGTCGGTCGGTCGGTCGTATCGCGGCTCAAGCGGATCGCCGCATCCGGTCGACCCGTTCCAGGAGCACCTCGGAAAACAACGGTTTGCTCGTGCGCCGGAGGGGCATCACGCGAGGGTTCGGACAAGGGCATCTGCGCATCGCGATCGATCTTATCAGAACCGTCGCGACCGCCGCGCGTTCGACCTGATCGCCGCGCGTTCGACGCGCTAGCGCGCGGCGCTAGCGCGGTTCGGATACTCACGATCACGGTCGAGCGTTCGGCGCTCTACCATCAGTCGCGCGGTCGATCCCTCTCGGGGAATGGCAATGCCGGTGCACAACGACGAAATCGCGGCGGCGTTCGACGAGATCGCCGACCTGCTGTCCTTGAGCGGGGAGAACCAGTTCCGGATCAGGGCGTATCGGCGGGCGGCGCAGACGGTGCGCGCGTTGCCCGGCGAGCTCGCCACGCGGATCGCGAGCGGCTTCGATCCCGACCAACTGCCCGGGATCGGCGCGGACCTCGCCGCCAAGATCCGTGAGTTCGTCGCGACCGGCCGTTGCCGCGCGCTCGAGGAACTGCGGCGCTCGATCCCACGAGGGCTGCGCGAACTGCTCGCGCTCCCGGACGTCGGCCCGCAGCGCGCGCGCGCGCTGTACGAATCCCTCGGTATCCACGGGCTCGCGGATTTGCGGGAGGCGCTCGCACGGCATCGCATCCGCCGCGTGCCGCACTTCGGCGCACGTCTCGAAGAACGCCTGCGCAAGTCGCTCGAGACCCTCGGCGAACGCAGCCACCGGGTGTTGTGGAGCGTCGCCGACGGTTATGCGCAAGCCCTGCGGCGCTGGCTCGCGGCGATCCCCGGCGTCGCGCAGGTCGAGGTCGCGGGCAGCTATCGACGAGGCCGGGAGACGGTCGGCGACCTCGATCTCGTCGTCGCCGCGCCCCCCGGCGTCGACGTGGACCGGGCGCTGCGGGGCTACGACGAGGTCGCCTCGGTGCTCGCATCCGGCCGCACGCGCTCGTCGGTCGTGCTGCGCAGCGGACTGCAGGTCGACGTCCGTGTCGTTCCGCCCGCAAGCTACGGCGCGGCGCTGTACTACTCGACCGGCAGCAAGGCGCACAACATCCACCTGCGCACGCTCGCGGTCGCGAAAGGACTCAAGGTGAACGAGTACGGCGTATACCGGGGCCGCACCCGGATCGCCGGAGAAACGGAGGAGTCGGTCCTCGCCGCGGTCGGGCTGCCGTACATCGAGCCGGAACTGCGCGAGGACCGCGGCGAGTTCGACGCCGCGGCGGCCGGACGGCTTCCGACCCTGGTGACCCGCGCCCAGTTGCGCGGCGACCTGCACTCGCACACGCGGGCCACGGACGGCATGGCGAGCCTCGAGGAGATGGTCGCGGCCGCGCGCCAGGCGGGCCTGCGCTACCTCGCGATCACCGATCACTCGAAATTCCTCGGTGCGGTGCATGGGCTCGACGCGACCGGTCTGTCCCGGCAGATCGACGAGATCGACTCGCTGAACGAGCGGATCCGCGGGATTCGCGTGCTCAAGGGTGTCGAGGTCGACGTGCTCGAGGACGGGTCGCTCGCGCTGCCCGACGCGGTGCTCGCAAAGCTGGACCTCGTCGTCGGTGCGGTGCACTCGCAGTTCGACCTGCCGCGCAAGCGACAGACCGAGCGGCTGTTGCGGGCGCTCGATCACCCGTACCTCTCGGTGCTCGCGCATCCGACCGCGCGGCTGATCGACCAACGGCCGCCGATCGACTGCGACTGGGGTCGGGTGTTCCGCCGCGCCGCCGAGCGGCCGTGCTGGATGGAGCTGAACGCCCAGCCCGCGCGGCTCGACCTCGACGACGTGCTCGCGCGCGAAGCCGCCGCGAGCGGCGTGCTGCTCAGCATCGCGAGCGATGCGCACCGGGTCGAGGACTTCGCGCTCCTCGAGGGCGGCGTCCGGCAGGCGCGCCGAGCATGGCTGTCGGCGTCCGCGATCGCGAACACCCGTCCGCTCGGCGAACTGCGCCGGCTGCTGCGGGGGACGTTCCTGAAATGACGCCGTCGACTCCCGGACCCGTCGAGGCAACCCCGCCGCTCGCGTCGTCTGGGCGGTCGCGACGGATCGCACTGTTCGCGCCCGCCGCAAGCGCCGCGTTTGGCGCCGCGGTCGCGACCGCGCTCGGCATCGCACCCGCCAAGCACGAGGAGCGCGAATTCGGCGGCGGCGAACACAAGATCCGTCCGCTCGAGTCGGTGCGCGGCCGCGCAGCGTACGTGATCCAGTCCCTGCACGGCGATGCGCAAGGCTCGGCGAACGACCGGCTCTGCCGCCTGCTGTTCCTGGTCGCGACGCTGAAGGACGCCGGCGCCGCCTCGGTGACCGCCTGTCTCCCGTACCTCGCGTACGCCCGCAAGGACCGGCGGACGAAGGCGCGTGACCCGGTCACGAGCCGGTACGTCGCACAACTGATCGAGTCGGTCGGCACCGACCGGGTCGTGGCGCTCGAAGTGCACAATCTCGCCGCCTTCGAGAACGCGTTCCGGATCCCCACGGTCCATCTCGAGGCCACCGAACTCCTCGCCGCGGCCTGCGCGCACGGCGGACCGTCGCCGCTCGCGGTCGCCTCGCCGGACGTCGGTGGCGTGAAACGCGCACGGCACTTCCAGGAGGTGCTCGAACGGCTGCTCGGCGTACCGGTCGCATTCGCGTTCGTCGACAAGAAACGCAGCGGCGGAGTCGTCAGCGGCGACGCCCTGGTCGGCGACGTCGCGGGCCGTCGGGTGATCCTGATCGACGACATGATCGATTCGGGCACGACGATCCTGCGCGCCGCCGCCGCGTGCCGACGCGCCGGCGCCGCCCGCGTGGAGGCCGTCGCGACCCATGCGCCGTTCTCGATCGAGGCGCTGCGGCTGTTCGCCGATGGCGGCCCGGACACGGTCGTCGTCACCGACTCGATCGCACTCGCGCCCGGCTTCGCGGGGATTGCGGCGCGGGCACTGTCGGTCTGCCCAATAGCGCCGCGCTTCGCCGAGGCGATCCGGCGGATCGAGGACGGCGGACCGCTCTCCCCGCTCGGCGGCCTGTGATCGAGTACCGGCCGCGTCACCGTGTCGCCGCGGCGGACGCCCGCCGGCCGCGCTCGGCCACGCGCAGATAAGCGAGCGCACGGGCGCGCCAATCCTCGAGGTCGCGGTAGGCCGGATCGCGCAGGTGCCAACCGACGAGCAATGCGCGGCGTGCGGCGCGATGCACGCGGTAGAAATCGCGCACCGCAGGCGGCGTCGCATCCCCGGTCGCCGCTTCGTAGGCGTCCGCGAACACCGCGCCGACCCACGGCGCACCGAGCTGTTCACACTCCAGTGCGAGGTACTCGATCTCCTCCGCGGGATCGAGCAGACGCAGGTCGCGGTCGAATTCCAGGCAGTCGATCACGCAGGGCGGCGTGCCGATGTGCACGTGCTCGGGCCGCAGGTCGCCGTGGCCTTCGATGAACCGTCCCGCGGCGGCCCGTGCCGCCAGGAGCCCGGCGTGATTCGCGAGGAACTCCCGTTGCCCGGCCTCGACCGACTCGACCTGCGCGCGTGGCAGAGCGAGATCGCGCCCGAGCAAGGCCGCGCGGTTCGCCACGACCTGTGCGGCGATCCGCTCGACGTACGCGCCGGGTTCGATCGGCACCGGCGCCGCGCGGCGGTAGAAGTCGGCCAGGTGCGCCGCGGCGGCGTGTACCGCCGGACGGTTCGCGGTGCCGGCGCCGATCGCTTGGTCGAGGAACGCCTCGTGCGGCAGCCGGCGCATCTTCACGAGCCACTCGACCGGCTCGCCGGGGCGTTCGACGCCGAGTTCGCCGTGCTCGTCGCGCGCAAGCGCGACCACGGCCTCGTACACTCCCGGCGCAAGCCGGTGATTCAACCGCAATTCGGCGATCGAGCTCGCCCGTCGCGCGGCGAGCGTGCGATGGTCCATCCGATCGACGTGCATCGGCTTCTTGAGCTTGTACGCACAGCCTTCCGTGAGGAACACCCAGGCATAGTGGGTTTCGATCGCTTCGATGCGCCGCACGCCGCCGGGATAGCGCGCCGGATCCCGCATCGCCTCGAGCTTCTGCGCGAGGGCGGGCTCCGAGCGCGCACTCCCGGTGGTCACGCGGTTCCGTCCGCGATCCCGACCCCCGGCCGGGGGCGCGGCGGCGGCGCGCGCTGCGGTGCGTCCCGCCGCGACGCCGCCGGCGCCGCTCTATTTGACATCGATCGCGATCGCCTTCGGTTTGCTCGGCTCCTTCTTCGGGACGTGCACCCGGAGCACGCCGTCCTTGCACTCGGCCTTGATCGCGCCGGCGTCGACGTTGTCCGGCAGCGAGAAGCTGCGCGAGAACGTCCCATAGAAGCTCTCGACCCGCAGCACGTTCTCGTCCTTCGACTCCTTCTCGTGCTTGCGCTCGCCGCTGATCGTGATCACGCCGTCGGCGAGCTCGACTTTCACGTCTTCCTTCTTCACCTCGGGCAGTTCGGCCTTGATCAGGTACTCCTTGTCCGTCTCGCTGATGTTCGAGGTCGGCGACCAGGTTTCCTCGGCGCTTCGCCGCACCCGGCCCATCATCGGCAGGTAAGGCCTGAAGAACTCGTCCATTTCCCGCAAGGGTTCCCATCGAATCAAGCTCATTGTCGTCTCCTCCAGTG
>JAJXYU010000256.1 GCA_021780395.1 Pseudomonadota bacterium | reverse complement strand
GCCGGCGTCGCCGCCGGTCGCGCGGCCGCGGCCGCGGTCGCGGCCCGCCGCCGCGGTTTCGCGTGTTCCTTGCGCACGAGGTCGTCGTAGTAGATGAACTCGTCGCAGTTGTTCACGAAGAGCTCCGAGGTCGAGTTCTTCACGCCGACGCCGATCACCGTCTTCGCGTTCTCGCGCAGCTTGCTCACGAGCGGCGAGAAGTCCGAATCGCCGCTCAGGATCACGAAGGTGTCGACGTGCCCCTTCGTGTAGCACAGGTCGAGCGCGTCGACGACCATGCGGATGTCGGCGGAGTTCTTCCCCGACTGGCGCAGGTGCGGGATCTCGATCAGTTCGAACGCGGCGCCGTGGAGGCTCCGTTTGAACTCCTTGTAGCGTTCGAAATCGCAGTACGCCTTCTTCACGACGATGTGGCCCTTGAGCAGCAGCCGCTCGAGCACCTTCGCGACGTCGAAGTCGCCGATCTTCGCGTCGCGGGCGCCGAGCGCGACGTTCTCGAGGTCGAGGAACACCGCCATCGTCGCATCGGTCGTCGGGGTCGCCATCGGATCATCTCCTCGTCGTACGGCCGGCGCCGAGCGCCCAGGCCACGGTGAGCCACACCGGGATCGCGAACCACAGCCAGGGCTGGTTCTGCTGCACCACGCCCGGTAACAGGTGCAGGGCGACCGCGATCGCGGCGGCCGCGATCTGGGTCCGGACGATGGCCGTCGCGAGCCGTCCGGGCGTGCCGGTGCGCCGCGTGCGCCACACGGTCGCGGGCAGCGCCCACGCGAGCGGATTGAACAGCAGCAGGTTCGCGTTGTCCCACGCGACCCGGTGGAGCGTGAGCGTCCACAGCGCGAGCAGCACGAGGCCGGCGAAGCCGGCGAGCGCGAGGGTGGCGGTCACGATCGTCGCGTACCCGTTCGGCGTGCGGCGCCGCGTGAGCAGGATCGCGCCGGCGAGCGCGAAGCCCGCGATCCCGAGCGGCCACGCGAGGTTCGGCGGCCGCGCGGGCGGCGGCCTCAGGCGGTTCGGCGCGAGGTGCCGCTCGCCGCTCACCAGCGGTTCGAAGCCGCCATGGCCGTTCGGCACCTTCACGTAGCGCATGTCCCGCGAGAGCACGCCGGGGAGGAAGCTCTCCCGCCACGCATCGAGCGGCTGGTCGGCCATCGGCCCCATCCCGAGGTCCATCGGGATCATCAGCCAGGGCTGCGGGCTCATCAGCCGCACGATCTCCTGCCGGTAGGTGAGCGAGGCGGGCCGGGGGACGAGCGCCGCGTGGATCGCGCCGCCGAGCGCCCGGTCGAGCGCGTCGCGCACCCGGGTCGCGCAGTTGTTGGTGAGGTAGTCGTAGTCGTAGACGACGTTCTGTGGCTCGAGGTTCCACAGCAGGTAGTTGCGCAGGCTCGCCGCCTGCGCCGGGGTGAGCGCGAGGCGCTGGATCGTGACCGAGCGCCCGTCGTCGACGTAGCTGCTCTCGTCCACGGCGGAGGGCTCCGCGTCGATCATGTAGTGCATCACGCCGCGGGCGAAGTTCCAGAAGAAGCCCCGCTCGTCGAAGTCGAACACCCCGTAGTTGAAGTCGACCGACTCGCCGGACACCCGGTCGCGGATCTGGATCGCGTCGTGCCCGAACCGCTCCCAGTACACGCTCCCGGGCCCGTAGGTCACCAGGGACACGGCGAGGTCCGATCCCGGCGCGGCGACGATCCCCGCGCGGGCGGCGGAAGGCGCGAGAGCGAGCAGCGCGAGGCACAGGGCGATTCCGAACGTTCGCATCGAGCGACACCCTTCAGGGGTTGGCGGCGGCAGCGCGCAGCATAAACGTCCCGCGGTGCGCTGCGCCATGCCGCGTGGCCGGCTGTGGCCGATTCGCTCACGCGCGGTGCGCGCTCGGGGCACCCGGGCGACGGGTGGCGAACCTATAATTCCCGGGATCGGACGCTTCGGCGACCGCAGCAACCCGGTGATCCGCATGGACCCCTCCGAGCGCCTGTACACCGAGCCGCAACGCCTGGTCCGCGATACCGCGCGGGAGTTCGCGCGCGCCGAGCTCGAGCCGAACGCCGCGGTCTGGGACCGCGACGGATGGATCGCCGACGCGGCGGTCGCGAAGCTCGGCGAGCTCGGCTTCCTCGGGATGGTCGTGCCCGAGGAGTGGGGCGGCTCCTACACCGATTACATCGCGTACGCGCTCGCGGTCGAGGAGATCGCGGCGGGGTGCGCCGCGACCTCGGCGCTGATGAGCGTGCACAACTCGGTCGGCTGCGGACCCATCCTCGCGTACGGGACCGAGGAACAGAAGCGCCGCTACCTCGTCGACCTCGCGCAGGGGCGCTCGATCGGCTGCTTCTGCCTGACCGAGCCGCAAGCGGGCTCCGACGCGGGTGCACTGCGCACGCGGGCGGTGCTGGACGGCGGCCAGTGGGTGCTGAACGGCGCGAAGCAGTTCGTGACCAACGGTCGGCGCGCGAAGGTCGCGATCGTGTTCGCGGTCACCGATCCCGACCAGGGAAAGCGCGGGATCTCGGCGTTCATCGTGCCGACCGACACGCCGGGGTTCATCGTCGGTGCGCCGGAGAAGAAGCTCGGGATCCGCGGCTCGGACACCTGCGCGATCACCCTCGACGAGTGCCGGGTCGGGTCGGAGGCGCTCCTCGGGGAGCGCGGCCGGGGCCTCAAGATCGCGCTCGCGAACCTCGAGGGCGGGCGGATCGGGATCGCCGCGCAGGCGGTCGGGATCGCCCGCGCGGCGTTCGAGCGCGCGCTCGACTATGCGAAGAGCCGCCGCCAGTTCGGCCGGCCGATCGGCGAATTCGGCCGGATCGGCGACCTGCTCGCGGACATGCATACGAGGATCAACGCCGCGCGGCTCCTGACGCACCGCGCCGCTGCGTTGCGCAGCGCCGGTTGCCCTTGCCTCAGCGAGGCCAGCCAAGCGAAACTGTACGCTTCGGAGACGGCCGAACACGTGTGTTCGCGCGCGATCCAGATCCACGGCGGTTACGGGTACCTCGAGGCCTATACCGTCGAGCGGCTGTATCGCGACGCGCGCATCACGCAGATCTACGAGGGCACCAGCGAGATCCAGCGCCTGCTGATCGCGCGTCAGCTGCTCGAGAGCGCCGGACCCGGCGCCTGACACCCATTGACCCAGAGGAATCCGAGCACCATGAGCACCGCATCCGCGAACGTCGCCACCGCCGCGTCGACCGTGAGACTCCTGATCGATGGCCGCTTCGTCGAGTCGAACACCACCGAGTGGCAGCCCGTCGTGAACCCGGCGACCCAGGAGACGCTCGCGCGCGTGCCGTTCGCGACCGACGCCGAGCTGGAAGCGGCGATCGCCAGCGCGAAGAAGGCGTTCAGGACCTGGCGCAACACGCCGATCGGAACGCGCGCGCGGATCATGCTGAAGCTCCAGGCGCTGGTCCGCGAGCACATGCCGCGGATCGCGCGCACGCTCTCGATGGAGCAGGGCAAGACCTTCCCGGATGCCGAGGGCGACGTGTTCCGCGGCCTCGAGGTCGTCGAGCACGCGTGCTCGATCGGGACGCTCCAGCTCGGCGAGTACGCCGAGAACGTCGCGAACGGCGTCGACACCTATTCGATCCGCCAGCCGATCGGCGTGTGCGCTGGGATCGCGCCGTTCAACTTCCCGGCGATGATTCCGCTGTGGATGTTCCCGATGGCGGTCGTCTGCGGCAACACGTTCGTGCTGAAGCCGTCCGAGCAGGACCCGATGACGCCGATGCTGCTCGGCGAGCTCGCGCTGGAGGCGGGGCTCCCGCCGGGCGTGCTCAACATCGTGCACGGCGGCAAGCGCGCGGTCGACACCCTGTGCACCCACCCGGACATCGTCGCGGTGTCCTTCGTCGGCTCGACCGCGGTCGGCACCCACGTGTATCAGCTCGCGTCGCAGCACGGCAAGCGCGTGCAGTCGATGATGGGCGCGAAGAACCACGCGGTCGTGATGCCGGATGCGAACAAGGAGCAGTCCCTGAACTCGCTGGTCGGGGCGACGTTCGGCGCCGCGGGGCAGCGCTGCATGGCGACCTCGGTCGTGGTGCTGGTCGGCGAGGCCCGGCAGTGGATCCCGGACATCGTCGCGAAAGCGCGCTCGCTGCAGGTCAATGCGGGCCTCGAGAAGGGCGCGGACCTCGGGCCGCTGATCTCCAAGAACGCGAGGCACCGGGTGCTCGGCCTGATCGAGGACGGGATCCGCGAGGGCGCGAAGCTCGAGCTCGACGGGCGCGAGATCACGGTCAAGGGCTACGAGAAGGGCAATTTCGTCGGACCGACGATCTTCTCCGGCGTGAAGCCCGGCATGAAGATCTACACGACCGAGATCTTCGGGCCGGTGATGTCGGTCATCGGCGTCGACACGCTCGCCGACGCGATCGAGCTGGTGAATGCGAATCCGTTCGGCAACGGCACCGGGATCTTCACCCAGAGCGGGGCGGTCGCGCGCAAGTTCCAGAATGAGATCGACGTCGGCCAGGTCGGGATCAACGTGCCGATCCCGGTGCCGGTGCCGATCTTCAGCTTCACCGGCTCGCGCGGCTCGAAGCTCGGGGACCTCGGTCCCTACGGCAAGCAGGCGGTGCAGTTCTACACGCAGACGAAGACGATCACGACCCGGTGGTTCGACGACGCGGGCACGACCGGCGGGGTCAACACCACGATCAGCCTGAAATGAAGATCGGGTTCGTCGGCCTCGGCAACATGGGCGCGCCGATGGCGCGCAACCTCCTGAAGGCGGGCCACGAACTCACGGTGCACGACGTCGTCCGGGCGAACGTGGCCGCGCTCGCGGCCGCGGGCGCGCGCGCGGCCGGGACCTTGCGCGAGGTCGTCGACGGCGCCGAACTCGTGCTCACGATGCTGCCGTCCTCGCCGCACGTGCGCACGGTGTATCTCGGCGAGGACGGGGTGCTCGCCGCGGTGCGCGCGGGCGTCGTGCTCGTCGATTCGAGCACGATCGATCCGCACACCGCGCGCGAGGTCGCCGCGCGCGCGGCCGCGCAGGGCAATCCGATGGCCGATGCGCCGGTCTCCGGCGGCACCAACGGCGCCGCCGCCGCCACGCTCACGTTCATGGTCGGCGCGAGCGAGGCGCTCTTCGATCGGGTTCGCCCGGTGCTCGCGACGATGGGCAAGCACATCGTGCGCTGCGGCGAGTCGGGCACGGGCCAGGTCGCGAAGATCTGCAACAACCTGGTGCTCGCGATCTCGATGATCGGCGTCGCCGAGGCGATGAGCCTGGGGGCCGCGCTCGGGATCGACCCGAAGGTGCTCGCCGGGATCGTGAACAGCTCGAGCGGGCGCTGCTGGAGCTCGGATTCCTACAATCCGTTTCCCGGCGTAATGGACAACGTGCCAGCGGCACGCGGCTACACCGGCGGCTTCGGCGCGGACCTGATGCTTAAAGATCTCGGGCTCGCGACCGACGCGGCGAAGCAGTCGCGCCAGCCGGTCGTGCTCGGCGCGGCCGCGGAGCAGCTCTACCGCCTGTTCAGCGCGCAGGGACACGGCGGGCTCGATTTCTCGGCGATCATCAACCTGTATCGCAAGGACGGAGCGCCATGATCGAAACCCGGATCCAGGGGCACGTCGCGACGGTCACGCTCGCGAACCCGCCAGCGAACGCGTTCACCGCAGAAGGGCTCACGCGCCTGACCGCGCTGGTCGACGAGCTCAATCGCAATCCGAGCGTGCACTCGGTGATCCTGACCGGCCACGGCGACAAGTTCTTCAGTGGCGGGGCGGACCTGAAGCTCTTCGCGGACGGCGACAAGGCGCATGCGCGGGTGATGGCGCAGCGTTTCGGCGCCGCGTTCGAGGCGCTGCAGAATGCGCGCCCGGTGGTGATCGCCGCGATCAACGGCTACGCGATGGGCGGCGGCCTCGAGTGCGCGCTCGCGTGCGACCTGCGGGTCGCGGACGAGCGGGCGACGATGGCGCTGCCGGAGCCGGCGGTCGGGCTCCTGCCCTGCGGCGGTGGCACGCAGACGCTCCCGTGGCTGGTGGGCGAGGGCTGGGCGAAGCGGATGATCCTCACCAACGAGCGCGTCGACGCGGCGACCGCGCTGCGGATCGGGCTCGTCGAGCAGGTCGTGCCGGCCGGCGAGGCGCGCACGGCGGCCGCGGCGCTCGCCGAGCGCGTGCTCGCGCTGAGTCCGCGCGCGGTCGTCTCCTGCAAGCAGTTGATCCACGAGGCACGCCGCGGCACGCCGCGGCACGCGGCGCTCGCGAAGGAGCGCGAGGCGTTCGTCGACCTGTTCGACGGCACCGATCAGCGGGAAGGCGTGAACGCGTTCCTCGAGAAGCGTCGCCCGCACTGGACCAACGACTGAAGCCCGGGCCGCGCGTGGACGTCGAGATCGAGGTGCGCGCCGGCATCGCGCGGGTCACACTGAACCGCCCGGACGCGTTGAATGCGCTCACGCTCGCGATGATCGACGCGCTGCACGAGCGCTTGCAGGCGCTCGCCACGGACCCCGCGGTGCGCGCGCTGGTGATGCGCGGCGCCGGCGGCAAGGCGTTCTGTGCGGGCGGCGACGTGCGCGCGCTGTACGACAGCTATCGCGCGGACGGCGATCTGCACCGCACGTTCTTCGTGCACGAGTACCGGCTGGATCTGCTGCTGCACCGCTACCCGAAGCCCTTCGTCGCGGTCGCCGACGGGATCACGATGGGCGGCGGCATGGGCCTCGCGCAGGGCTCGAGGCTGCGAATCGTCGGCGAGAAGACGCGGATCGCGATGCCGGAGGTCGGGATCGGCCTGATCCCGGACGTCGGCGGGAGCTTCTTCCTGTCGCGCCTGCCGGGCGAGCTCGGCACCTATCTCGCGCTGACCGGCAGCGAGCTCGGCGCCGCGGATGCGATCTACGCCGGTCTCGCCGATCACCGGCTCGCGCCGGCGGCGATCGAACGGATCGAGGACGCGCTCGCCGAGCCCGGCGCGAGCGATTCGGTCGACGCGGTGCGCGCGACGCTC
>JAJXYU010000296.1 GCA_021780395.1 Pseudomonadota bacterium | reverse complement strand
CCGCGCGAACACGCAATAGAAGTCCGCGATGCCGCCATTCGAGATCCACGTCTTGGTGCCGTCGAGGACGTAGTCGTCCCCGACCCGCCGCGCCGCGCAGCGCATCGCGGCGACGTCCGAACCGGCCTCGGGCTCCGACAGCGCGAACGCCGCGAGCGCCTCGCCGGCCGCAACGCGCGGCAGATAGCGCGCGCGCAGGGACGCATCCGCCGCGAGCGACAGCGCACCGCTCCCGAGCCCCTGCATCGCGAACGCGAAGTCCGCGAGTCCGTCGGCCGACGCGAGCGTCTCGCGCACGAGGCAGATCGCCCGGGCATCCCAGTCGGTGAGCGCGCCGCCGTCGGCCGCCCGCACGCAATAGCGGGTCAACCCAGCCCGGCCGAGCGCCCGCACGAGGTCCCGGCACCGCCGGTCGACCGAGTCGCGATCCTCCGCGTGGTGAGGCCCCGCGAGCTCGTGCGCGGCGAACGCGCGCGCGCGCTCTGCGAGCTCGCGGTGCTCCGGTCCGAAGAACGGCCAGTCCAGCGGATCCTCGGTGCTCGTCATCAGTTGCCCTCGAACGCCGGCGCACGCTTCGCGGCAAACGCTTCGTACGCGCGCCGGAAGTCCTCGGTCTTCATGCAGATCGCCTGCGCCTGCGCCTCGGCCTCGATCGCCTGCTCGACGCTCATGTTCCACTCCTGGTGCAGCATCGTCTTGGTCATCGCGTGCGCGAACGTCGGACCGGTCGCGAGCCCGGTCGCGAGCGCCGTCGCCTTCGCGAGCAGCTGGTCGGGCGCGACGATCGAGTGGTAGAAGCCCCAGCGCTCCCCCTCCTCGGCAGCGAGCGCCCGTCCGGTGTACAGCAGGTCCGCCGCGCGCCCCTGGCCGACGAGCCGGGGCAGCAAGGTGCACGCGCCCATGTCGCAACCCGCGAGACCGACCCGGGTGAACAGGAACGCGGTCCGGGCGGCCGGCGTCGCGATCCGCAAGTCGCTCGCGAGCGCGATCATCGCTCCCGCGCCCGCACAGACCCCGTCGACCGCCGCGATCACCGGCTGCGGACACAGCCGCATCGCCTTCACGAGATCCCCGGTCATCCGGGTGAACGCGAGCAGTTCCGGCATGCTCATTCGCGTGAGCGGCGCGATGATCTCGTGCACGTCGCCACCGGAACAGAAGTTGCCGCCCGCGCCGGCGACGACGACGGCGCGCACGTCCGCCGCGCCGACGAGCGCCCGGAACAGATCGCGAAGCTCCGCGTACGACTCGAACGTCAGCGGGTTCTTGCGTTCCGGACGGTTCAACGTGACGTAGCCGACGCGCGCTTCCACGCGCCACAGGAAGTGTCGCGGCGTGTAGGCGCCGAAGTCTTCGCGCGCACCCTTCATCGGTCGATCTCCTGTTCGTCGAGCCCACGGGCAGAGGTCTTCAGTCTCGCGAGCAAGGCCGCGAGATCGGCGATCTCGCGGTCGCCCAGCTCCGCGAAGATCTCGATGATCCAGCGCTCGTGCCGGTCGGCCATCGCGCGGAACTGCCGGCGCCCCGAGTCGGTGAGCCGCAGGAGCGACGCCCGACCGTCGCGAGGGTCGGCGATCCGCCGGATGAGCCCTTCCCGCTCGAGCGAGTCCGCGATCCCGGTAACGTTGCCGCCGCTCACCATCATCCGGCGCGACGCCTCGCCCATCTTCAGGCCGTCCGGTGCTCGATGCAGCTGCGCCATCAGGTCGAAGCGCGGCAGCGTCGTGTCGAACTGATCCTCGAGCTTGCGGCGCACGCGTCTCTCGATCAGGTTCGTGGTCGCGAGCAGTCGCAGCCACAGCCGCAGCGCCGCGTGATCGGTCGGTCCCGCGCGCGTCTCGAGATCGAGGAGTGCATCGGCCGGCCCGGCCGCGGTGGAGCCCCGTGCCATCGTCAGAGGACCTCGCCGCCGGCGACCGGGAGCGCCTGGCCGGTGATCGCCTCGGCGCCGGGGCAGCAGAGCCACGACACCGCGTTCGCGACCTCCTCCGGTCGCACCAGCCGCTGCTGCGGGTTGCGCGCGACCAGCGTGCCGAGTGCATCCGCCTCGCTCCGGCCGGTCTTGCGGTGGATGTTCGCGACCGCCTCCTTGACGAGATCCGTGTCCGTGAATCCCGGACAGACCGCGTTGACCGTGATGTTCCGTGGCGCGAGCTCGAGCGCGAGCGCGCGGGTGAGTCCGACCAACGCGTGCTTCGCCGCGCAGTACGCGGCGCAATACGCGTAGCCCGTGAGCCCGGCGGTGCTCGCGACGTTCACGATCCGTCCGAAGCCCGCGTCGAGCATCGCCGGCAGGGCCGCACGGATGCAGTGATAGGCGCCGGTCGCGTTCACCTCGAGCATCCGCTGCCACAGTGCCGCATCGGTTCGCGCGAACGCGGCGCTCGACGCCTCGCCGGCATTGTTGATCAGCAGGTGGATCTCCCCGTGACGCTGCCGCGCGCGCTCGAACGCGGCCTCGATCTGCGCCGGATCGGTCACGTCCGCGGCGACCGCGATCGCCCCTGCGCCGATGCGTTCCGCGGCCGCGTCGAGACGCCCGCGGTCGCGACCGAGCAAGCTCACCGCGGCGCCCTGCGCCGCGAGCGCCTGCGCGATCGCCGCACCGATCCCGCGGCCTGCGCCGGTCACGAGCGCGTGACGGTTCGCGAGCGGAGCGCTCATCGGACGGCGCCGCCGGCGACGGGCGGGTCGCCACGCGCCCCGCTGGCGAGCAAGGCCTCTCGTTGCCAGCGCGCTTCGAGCGGCGCCTTGCCGGCCCGGTAGGGCTTCGGCCACTCGATCTCGGCGTAGCCGATGCGCGCGGCCTCGGTGAGCGTCCACGCGGGATTCGCGAGGTGCGGCCGGGCAATCGCGCACAGATCCGCGCGGCCCGCGGCGATGATGCTGTTCACGTGATCGGCTTCCGAGATCGCCCCGACCGCGATCGTCGGCACGTCGGCCTCCTGGCGGATGCGATCCGCGAACGGTGTCTGGAACATGCGCCCGTAGACAGGACGCTCCCGCTTGCTGACCTGCCCCGAGGAGCAGTCGATCAGGTCGGCACCGGCATCGCGGAACGCGGCCGCGATCGCGACCGCGTCCGCCGGGGTCGTCCCGCCGTCGACCCAGTCGTGCGCCGAGATCCGCACCGAGATCGGCCGGTCCGCCGGCCAGGCGGCGCGCACCGCCTCGAATACCTCCAGCGGATAGCGCAGCCGCGCGTCGAGCGCGCCGCCCCAGGCGTCACCGCGACGGTTCGTGAGCGGCGACAGGAAGCTCGACAGCAGATAGCCGTGCGCGCAATGCAGTTCCAGCCAGTCGAACCCGGCGGCCGCGGCCCGCCGCGTCGCCGCGACGAACTGCTCGATCACCGCGAGCATGTCGGCCCGCTCCATCGCGCGCGACCACTGGCTCACCCCGTCGAGGTACTGTTGCGGGGAAGCGGACAGGAGCGGCCAGTTCGGTTCGCCGTCCTCCGGATGCAGCGGCTGATCGATTCCGTCCCAGCCGCGGCGCGTCGAGCCTTTCGCACCCGAGTGCCCGAGCTGCACCCCGATCTTCGCGTCGGAATTCCGATGGACCCAGTCGACGATGCGCGCCCAGGCCGCGCCCTGGGCGTCGTCGTAGAGGCCCGGGCAGCCCGGCGTGATCCGGCCCGCGGCGCTGACGCAGGTCATCTCGGTGATCACCAGGCCCGCCCCGCCGGTCGCGCGCGCGCCGAGGTGCACGAGATGATACTCGCCGGGGACGCCGTCGACGGCCGAATACTGGGCCATCGGCGACACGACGACCCGGTTCTTGAGCGTGGTTCCGCGCGCCCGGTACGGCGTGAACATCGGCGGGATCGGCCGCGCGGACGCGGGCCGCGCGACGCCCGCGCGCTCGGCGAACCAGCGCTCGTAGCCCTCGAGCCAGGCCGGATCGCGCAGCCGCAGGTTCTCGTGGCTGATCCGCTGGCTGCGGGTGAGCAGCGAATACATCAGCTGTTCCGGCTCGAACTGATCGCAGTAGCGTTCGCCGCAGACCTCGAACCACTCCATCGCGTTCCAGGCGGCGTTCTGCAGCCGCGCGACGTCGGTCGACCGCGCCGCCTGGTAGCGCGCGAGCACCTCGGGGATCCGTGCCGGTTCGTCGCCGAGCTCCCGGAAGCGGTCGACGAGTTCGATCGCATCTTCCAGTGCGAGCTTCGTTCCCGACCCGATCGCGAAATGCGCGGTGTGGACCGCGTCGCCCATCAGCACGACGTGGCTGCGGCCGTTGAAGTGAGACCATCGTTCGCACGTCACGCGCTGGAAGTTGAGCCACGCCGAGCCGCGCAGGTGCCGCGCGTTGGTGAGGAGCCGCGCGCCGCCGAGGTGTGCCGCGAACAGGGTCTCGCAGAAATCGATCGACTGGTCCTGGGTCGCCCGGTCGAGACCGTGCGCCGCCCAGACGGATTCCGGGCATTCCACGATGAAGGTGCTGGTATCCGCGTCGAACTGGTAGACGTGCGCCTGGAACCAGCCGTGCTCGGTCTTCTCGAACAGGAACGTGAACGCATCGTGCGCCCGCCGCGTGCCGAGCCAGATGTAGCGATTCGGGCGAGCGACCACGTCGGGTCGGAAGTGCGCCGCGTAGCGTTCGCGCACGCGCGAGTGGATGCCGTCGCTCGCGATGATCAGATCGGCATCCGGGAACTCGGTGTCGGCGTCGACCTCGCGCTCGAAGACCAACCGCACGCCGAGGTCCTCGCAGCGTCGCTGCAGGATGTTCAGCAGCTGCTTGCGGCCGATCCCGACGAACCCGTGGCCCCCGGAACGGATCACGCGGCCCTTGAACCGCAACTCGATGTCGTCCCAGTGGTTGAACGCGCGCTCGACCGACTCGGCGGTCTCGGGGTCGGCGCGGCGCATGTTCGCGAGCGTCGCATCCGAGAACACGACCCCCCAGCCGAACGTGTCGTACGGGCGGTTGCGCTCGATCACCGTGACCTCGTGGCGCGGATCGAGCCGCTTCATCAACAGCCCGAGGTAGAGTCCTGCGGGACCGCCGCCGATGCAAACCACCTTCATGAGACCGGTCTCCCTGTCGCGACCCAGATACTTTAATCCTAAAGCTTTAAATGTCAACTAATTGGCCGCAGGCGCGGCGCCTTGCCGGCCGCGGAACGCGAGTGCATGCTGGGGGCCCTCGGTGGCCGCGCACCCTGCGCCGCCGACACGACCCGGCAGGAATGAGGAACGCGCGATGGCGGCTTTTCAACGCGAGGTACTGGTCCGCTTCGGCCACTGCGACGCCGCCGGCTGGGTGTTCTATCCCCGCTATTTCGAGATGATCAGCGACTTCGTCGAGGATTGGTTCGAAGAGGGCCTCGAAGCGAGCGCCCCGGGGCTGTTCCACCACAAGCAGTTGCTGACGCCCTCGGCCCACTTCACGGTGGACTTCCCGCGCCCGACGCGCTACGGCGACCGGCTGACGTTCAAGCTCTGGACCATCAAGGTCGGGCGGAGCTCTTGCGAGGTGCGCATCGAGGCGTCGTTCCACGGCGAGTTGCGGATGCAGGTGCGCCAGGTGCTGGTATTCATCCGCGCGAACGACGGCCGGCCCACGCCGATCCCGCCGGAGATCGTCGGACGCATGAAGCGGTTCGTGCTCGAGCCGACGGAACTGCCGCCGCTCGCACCGCCCGTCGCGCACAAGAAGAGGCGCGGCTGAGCGCCACGGCGGGAGCCGGCCCGGCGAAGGCCGACCCGTAACGCGGATCCGGCGCCGCAGATCCCGCGACACCCCGCGGGGAATCAGATCACGTTCATCTCCTGCAGCGGCCGATCGTCCGCCCACCGCGTGACGTCGAGCGCCGACAGATCGAGCGTGCGATAACGGCCGAACAGGATCCGTTCGGCGAGTCCGCGCGCGACGACCGGCGCCTGCTGCAGGCCGTGGCCGGAGAAGCCGTTGATGAACCACAGGCGAGGATGATCCGGCAGCGTGCCGAGCAAGCCGTTCTGATCGAAATCGTTCATCTCGTAGTAGCCCGCCCAGGCGCCGCGAAGCCGCGCCGATTCGAACGCGGGAATGCGCTCCGCGAGCGCGGGCCACAGCACCGATTCGAATCCGGCGTAATCCGGCTCGAGCGGGGCGCCGTCTTCGTCCGGGGTCGGAGGATACCCCGCGATGTAGTACGCCCCTTCCGGCCGGATCCAGAACCCGCTCGGGTCGATCAGCAGCGGCAGTCCGGCGAGTCGGCTCGGGCAATCGATCACGTACACGGTCCGCCGCCGCGCGGAGACCGGCAACTCGATGCCCGCCCAGCGCGCGACGGTCCGTGCCCAGGGGCCGGCCGCATTCACGATCGCCGCGCTGCGAACGATGCGCCCGTCCGCGAGGCGGATCCCGTCGAGATGCGGGCCCGATCCGCTGAATCCGACCGCTTCACCCCGCAGATAGCGCGCTCCTTGCGCGCGCGCCTGGCTCGCGAATGCCGCGAGGAGCCCGGGGCCGTCGAACCAGCCCTCGCCGCGCAGCCCGAGCGTGCCGAGCGCGAGGTCGTTTGCCGCGAGCCACGGAAACCGCGCCGCAAGGTCCGCGCGCTCCAGGCGCGCGACCTCGACGCCGAGCGCGCGCTGTCGCCGCCAGCGCGCCTGCAAGCGTTCGGCACCCGCCGCGGTCGCCAGGTACAGGTAACCCGACTCGCGCAACCCCAGGCTCGCGGCGGATCGATCGAGATGCCGTTGCGCATCGCGCAGGAACGCGATGCTCGCCTGGGAGATGCGGACGTTGATCTCGGTCGTGTACTGCTGGCGAATCCCGGCGGCGGAGAGCGCGGAGGATGCGCGCGCATAGCTCGGGTCCCGTTCGACGACGACCACCACGCAGCGCGGATCGAGCCGCGTGATCCAGTACGCCAACGCCGATCCCATGATCCCGCCGCCGACGATCGCCACGTCGGCGCTGAGGGTTACCTCGCTCATCCGCTGCGCCGGCACCGAATCCGCCAACGCGGCAGTCAAGGCCGCCCGGTCGACGG
>JAJXYU010000007.1 GCA_021780395.1 Pseudomonadota bacterium | reverse complement strand
GCGATGCTCGCGTTCGCGCTCGCCGACGTGCTGCACGCGCCCGCGCGCTGGGTGACCGTGACCGCGGGCGCGGCCGCGCTGATCCACGCGTGGCGCTGGGCCCGATGGCGCGGCTGGCGCGCGTTCCGCGACCCGATCCTGCGCTGCGTGCACCTCGGGTACCTGTGGTTGATCGCGTCCTTCCTGCTGCGCGCCTGCGCCGGCACGCGCGCCGCGTGGCAGGACGCTGCGATCCATGCGTTCACGATCGGCGCGTACAGCACACTGAAGCTCGGTCTGATGACGCGCGTCGCGCTGAAGCACACCGGCCGCCCGGTCCGCGCGGACCGTGCGATGCGGTTCGCGTACGCGCTGCTGCCGATCGCCGCGCTCGCGCGGATCGGGTTCGCGCTGGCGCACGGGCCCGAATGGCTCGTGGGCGCCGCGGCGCTGCTGTGGGCGCTCGCGTTCTCGATCTACGCGTTCAGGTTCGCCCCACTCCTCGTGCGCCCGAGCCTGCCGCGGCCGCTCGCGGCGCCTCGTCCGGGGTGAACCGATAGTCGATCGCGGCCTGCGCGGGCGTAACCCGGCCGCTCGCGAGGTCGCGGGCCACCGCGGCCGCATCCCGTTCCGCCGGATCGCCGAAGCCGCCGCCGCCCGCGGTGTCGAACTCGACCACGTCGCCGCGCTTGAGTCTCGTCAATCCATAGGGATCCGCCGGCCGGCCGTTCACCGTCAAGCGCGCGAGCGCGCCGGCGCGACCGCCGTAGAGGCCTTCCGGTGCGCGCTGGAACCGCCCGGACTGGATCGCCATGCCGACGCTCCCGCGCGGACCGTGCTCGTCGTCCGGGACCCAGATCACCTCGCGCCGGCCCTGTGCGCCGCGATGCCTGCCCGCGCCGCCGGAGTCGGCGAGCAACTCCCGCGAGCGGATCACGAGCGGCGTGTCGCTCTCGAAGATCTCCACCGGCGTATTCGCCGCGTTCGCCGGGAACACGAAGCTGCCCGATCCGTCGCCGCCCGCGCCCGCGCCCATGCCGCCGCCGCGGATCACCGCGGTGTGGAACGGCTCCCCGGTCGCGCGCACACCGTAGAACACCTGCATCGTCGCCGGCGTTCCGCCGCTGCCGGCGATCACCCGCTCCGGCAGCACCGGCGCCAGCGCGCGGTAGATGATCTCGGTCATGAAGTGGCCGATCTGCATCCGCGCGACCACCGGCGCCGGATGCCGGCAGTTGACGACCGATCCTTCCGGGGCGATCAGGGTGATCGGCGCGGCGGTGCCCTCGTTGTTCGGCAACTCGGGATCGAAGATGCTCTTGATCGCCATGTGCACGTACGCGTAGGTGAAGTTGAACACGACGTTCCCGCCCCAGTCGACCTGCGGCGCCGAACCCGTCAGGTCGACGACGACGTCGCTGCCGGCGATCCGCAGTTCGCAATGGATCTCGACCGGCGCATGGCCTTCGATCTGCTCGATCGTCCCGCGCGCGCGGTAGGTGCCATCGGGAACCCGCGCGATCGACTCGCGCAGGCTCCGTTCGCTGCGGCGGATGATCTCCTCTCCCAGCGCGTCGAGGTCGTCGAGCCGGTAGTCGTCGAGCAGCTGCCGGATGTGCCGTGCGCAGACGTGGTTCGCGGCGATCTGCGAGCGGATATCGCCGAGCACCTGCTCGGGAGTCCGCACGTTCGCCCGGATGATGTCGAGCACGTCCGGGTTCGGTTCGCCGGCGCGATACAGACGCACCAACGGCAGGAACAACCCCTCCTCGAACACGTCGTGGTTGTTCGACGCGACCCGTCCGCCGACGTCGGCGTGGTGAAGGATGCAGGCGGTGAACGCGATCAAGCGATCGCGGTGGAACACCGGGGCGAGCACGCAGACGTCGTTCAAGTGACCCGCGAGCGCCCACGGATCGTTCGTGATGAACACGTCGCCCGGCCGGAAGAAGTCCGCCGGGCGGCCCTGCACCAGCGTCTTGATCCCGAGCGCCATCGCGCCCGACTGGCCCGGGCTCGCGAGGGTGCCTTGCGCGAGTTCGCGCCCGCGGCTGTCGGTGAACATGCAGGTGTAGTCATGCGAGTCACGCAGCACGCTGGAGAACGCGGTGCGCGCGACCGCGGCGTCGGCCTCGTCGACGATCGACACGAGGCGGCGCCAGAGGATCTCGAGCGTGACGGGATCGAAACGCGACACGGGGCAGCACTCCTCAGGGCAGGTCGATCCACAGGAAACCGTGGTCGTCGACGCGGACCTGTCCGCCCGCACCGACGACCAGGGTCGATTCGCGCTCCTCGACGATCGCCGGCCCGGTGAACCGCACGCCGGGCGCGAGGCGGTACCGGTCGTAGACCGCGTGCGGGATCATCCCGCCGGCCACGGGGCAGTACGCGAGCCGCTCGCCCTTGCGCGCGTCGGCCACGGTCGCGCCCGCGACCGGCGCGAGCCGCGGCAGTTCGAGCAGCCGCACCGGCAGGCTCGCGCGGACCCGGAAGCTCACGAACTCCACGGCGCACTCCGGATAGGTGCGGCCGTAGAGCTTCGCGTAGACCGCATCGAAGCGTTCGCGCAGCCCGGCGACGGTGAGGCCCGCGAAATCCGTCGCCGGCAGCGGCAGGGTCGTCTCGGAACCCTGGCCGATGAAGCGCAGGTCGGCGCTGCGTTCGACGCAGACCGTATCGTCGCCGGCACCGCTCGAGCGCAGCGCCGCGGCGGCCGACTCCTCGAGACCGCGGAACAGGACTTCCAGAGCGGCGAAGTCCGCAGTCGCAAGCGGTGTCTTGTGGCTGCGCACGACGTCGAACGCGCGCGGCGCGGTGAAGAAGCCGAGCGCCGAACCGACGCCGGCGTTCGGCGGCACGAGCAGCCGCGGCGCGCCGAGCTTGCGTGCGAGGCCGTACAGGTGCACGGGACCTGCGCCGCCGAAGCCCGCGATCGTCACCCGTTGCGCGTTGCCGCCGCGTTCGGCGATGTGGGTCTTCGCGGCGGCGGCCATCGTTTCGTTGATCAGGTCGTGAATGCCCCACGCGGCCTGCAGCCCGGAGATTCCGAGCGGTTCGGCGATCTGCTCCTCGACGCCGCGACGCGCCGCCGCGAGGTCGAGTGGCATCGTGCCGCCGAGGAAATACCCGGGATCGAGATAGCCGAGCAGCAGGTCGGCGTCGGTCACCGTGGGCGCGGTGCCGCCGCGGCCGTAGCAGATCGGCCCGGGCTCGGCGCCGGCGCTCTGCGGGCCGACCTGCAAGGTGCCGACCCGGCTGCGCCGCGCGATGGACCCGCCACCCGCGCCGATCTCCATCAGGTCGACGACCGGCACCTGCAGGGTGATCCCGCTGCCCTTCTCGAACCGCTGCACGCGGCCGATCTCGAACGTGGGCACCACGTCGGCGGTGCCGTTCTGGATCAGGCAGGACTTCGCCGTGGTGCCGCCCATGTCGAAGCAGAACATGTCCGGCAGATCGAACAGCTTGCTGAAGTACTGGCCGGCGATCACCGCCGCGCACGGACCCGACTCGATGATCCGCACCGGATAGGCGGCCGCGATGTCGGCCGAAGTGACGCCGCCGGAGGACAACATGATGAACAACCGTCCGTGGAAACCCCGGTCCGCGAGGCGCTGCCGGAGCGACCGCAGATAGGACTCGGTCAGCGGCTTCACGTAGGCGTTCGCTACCGTGGTGCTGGTCCGTTCGTATTCGCGGATCTGCGGCAGGACCTCGTAGGATATCGACACCGACACTCCGGGCAGCGCCTCGGCGATCCACTGCTTGACCTGCCGCTCGTGCGCCGGGTTCTCGAACGAATTGAGCAGGCAGACCGCGATCGACTCGACCTGGTCCGCTGCGAACTGTGCGAGCGCGGCGGCCACGCTGTCACGATCGAGCGGCACGAGCACGCTGCCGTCGGCGCGCACGCGCTCGTCGACTTCGAGGCGCCGCTCGCGCGGCACGAGCGGCTCGGGCATCGGCGCGTGCGGATCGTACGCGGCGTAGCGCACTTCGCGGCCGAGCTCGAGCACGTCGCGAAATCCGCGGGTGGTCAACAGGCCGGTCCGCGCGCCCTTGCGCTCGATGATCGCGTTGATCACGAGCGTCGTGCCGTGGATCACTTCCTCGAGGTCCGCGATCGTGCCGGGACGCCGGCGCTCGAGCGCGGCGAGCCCGTCGAGGATCGCCTCGGCCGGATCGGTCGGGGTCGTGAGGCACTTATGCGTCAGCGTCTCGCCGCTCCCCTCGTGCAGCAGCACGAAGTCCGTGAAGGTTCCGCCGACGTCGATTCCTACGCGCATGGAACGCCTTGATTGACACCGCTCGAAATTGAAGTGTACCGTATGCAGTACGCAATTTACCACGGTCGTTGGCGGCCGCGGCGGAGACGAGATCGGACCCGATGGCTGGCACTCCCGCCTCTTGGATCGGCCCTCGCCGGCGGACCGCGCGGCACGCGGTCGCGGAACGATAGCGATGGACCTGTCGCACTGGATCGAGCGCAATGCCCGGTTCACGCCGGATCGCACCGCGGTCCGGTTCGAAGGCGAGGACTTCTGCTACGCGCGACTCGCCCGCGAGATCGACGCGACCGCCCACACCCTCGCGCGTCTCGGCGTCCGCGAAGGCTCGGTCGTCGCCTATCTAGGACTGAACAGCCCCCTGCTACTGGAGCTCTTGTTCGCCTGCGCGCAGCTCGGGAGCCTGATGACCCCGGTCAGCTGGCGGCTCTCCGCGGCGGAATGGGCGCGGATCCTCGACGATTGCGCGCCCCGGGTGCTGATCGTCGAACCGCCATACCTCGAGGCGCTGCGCACGATCGCGCCGGCGCGCTGCCCGACCTGCGCCGTGACCGCGGGCGAGGTGCCGCCCGGCTGGATCGAATGGAACCCATCGACCCCGACCGGTTCGCCGCTCCCGCCCGAACTGCGCGCGGGCCGTCCCGACTCCCCGGTGATCTTGTGTTACACGTCCGGGACGACCGGTACGCCGAAGGGGGTCGTGCTCACCCAGGAAGCGGTCGAATGCAACGCCGCGAACAGCGCGCACATGCACGATCTGCGCGGCGCGGATCGGATCCTGACCACGCTGCCGATGTTCCACGTCGGTGGGCTCAACATCCAGACGCTCCCCGCGCTGCACGCGGGTGCGTCGGTGATCCTGCACCCGCGCTTCAACGCCGAGGAGACGCTGCGCGCGATCGAGCACGAGCGGGCGACGCTCACGGTGCTCGTTCCCGCGCAGATCAACGCGATCCTCGAGCGACCCGAGTGGGATCCGGCGAAATTCGCGTCGCTGCGGATGATCACGACCGGCTCGACGATCGTCGCGGAGCCGTTCGCGAGGCGCATCAACTCGCTCGGGATCCCGCTCGCGCAGGTGTATGGATCGACCGAAACCGCGCCGATCGCCGCGTACCAACGCCGCGAGGACGCGGCGCTGCGGCCCGGCAGCGCCGGGGCGCCGGCACTGCACTGCGAGATCCGCGTGGTCGACGACGCGTACGCGGACGTGCCGCCCGGCGTCGACGGCGAGATCCTGGTCCGCGGCCGCAACGTGATGTGCGGCTACTGGAGACAGCCCGCCGAGACCGCCGCGGCGTTCCGCGACGGCTGGTTCTGCTCGGGCGACGTCGGGCATCTCGACGCGGACGGATTCCTGTATGTCGTCGCACGCAAGAAGGACATGATCATCACCGGCGGCGAGAACGTCTATCCGGAGGAGGTCGAGGCGCTGCTGCTCGGCGATCCCTCGGTGCTGGAAGCCTGCGTGGTCGGCAAGCCCGACGAGCGATTCGGCGAGATGGTCGTCGCCGCGGTCGTGCTCCGCGACGGCGCGCGCTTGACGATCGATGCGGTGAAGATCCTGCTCGAGGACCGGCTCGCGCGCTACAAGCACCCGCGCGAGGTTCATTGCCTGCCGCAGCTGCCCCGCAATGCGCTCGGCAAGCTGTGCCGGGCGGACGTGCGGGCCGCGATCCTGAACGCGACCCCGCCGGGGCGTGTCTGATGGACCTCGGGCTCACCGACGAGCAGCGCCAGGTCCGCGACACGTTCGCGCGCCTGTCGGACGAGGCGATCGCGCCGCAGGCGGCCGCGATCGACGCGGCCGGCGAGTTTCCGGCGACGCTGTTCGCGCTGCTTGCCGACGTCGGCCTGTTCGCGATGCGCTACCCGGAAGCCGACGGCGGCGCCGGGATGCGCCTGACCGAGTTCTGCCTCGCGCTCGAGGAGGTCGCGCGCGGATCGTTGTCGCTCGCAGGCGCGGCCGCGATGCAAGCGCTGATGGGCACGAAGTTCCTGCAACTGCTCGGGAGCGATGCGATCAAGGAGCGCCTGTTCCGACCCGCGCTGCTCGGCCGGAAGATCGGCGCGATCTGCATGACCGAGCCGAACGCCGGGAGCGACCTCGGCGGCATCGCTACCAGGGCCGAGCGCGCCGAGGGCGGCTACCGGCTCACCGGCCAGAAGACCTGGGTCACGTCGGCGACCGTCGCGGACTTCTTCACGGTGTTCGCACGCGCCGGCGCCGACGCGAAGCTCACGATCTTCCTGGTCGAGCGCGGCGCGGCCGGACTGACCATCGGCCGCAGCATCCACAAGATGGGGGTGTGGGCGCTGCCGACCGCGGAGCTCGGCTTCGACGGGTGCTTCGTCCCCGACTCCCACCGGCTCTCGCACGCGGAGGGTGACGGCGAGGAGCACCTGCGCAAGACGCTCGCGGAGATCCGGGTGATCACCGGCGCGATGGCGATCGGCGTCGCCCGCGCCGCGCTCGACGCGTCGATCCGCTACGCGACCGAACGCAAGCAGTTCGGCAAGCCGATTGCCGCGTTCCAGGCGATCCAGCTCAAGCTCGCCGAGATGGCGACCGGCCTCGCGGCCGCCGAGCTCCTGGTCTACGACGCGGCCCGCCGCTACGACGCCGGCCTGGCCCACCACCGCGAGGCCGCGATGGCCAAGCTCCTCGCGAGCGAGACCGCCGCGAGCGTCTGCGACCAAGCCGCGCGGATCTACGCCTCCTACGGCTACGCGATGGAATACCCGATACAACGCTACTTGCGCGACGTGCGCTTCACCCTGATCGGCGGCGGGACCAGCGAGATCCTGAAGATGCTGATCGCGCGGGAGTTGACCCGATGAACGACGAGCGGAAGATCCGGATC
>JAJXYU010000282.1 GCA_021780395.1 Pseudomonadota bacterium | reverse complement strand
AGAGCTGCTCCGCGGCCGCGCCGAGCACGACCGGCTGGCGCGACTGCTTCGCCGCGTCGGTCGCCAACCCCAAGTCCTTCAACATCAGGTCCGCGCCGAAGCCGCCGCAGTAGCCGCGCGCCGCCGGCACGTTGTCCATCACGCCGGGAAACGGGTTGTACGTATCGGAGCTCCAGCAGCGCCCGCTCGAGGTGTTCACGATCGAGGCGAGCACCTTCGGGTCGATCCCGAGCGCATCACCGAGGCTCATCGCCTCCGCGACGCCGATCATCGAGATCGCGAGCACCAGGTTGTTGCAGATCTTCGCGACCTGCCCCGTGCCCGAATCCCCGCAGCGCACGATCGTCTTGCCCATCGTCGCGAGCACCGGACGAATCCGTTCGTAGAGCGCCTCGGCCGCGCCGACCATGAACGTGAGCGTGCCGGCCGCGGCGCCGTTGGTGCCGCCCGAGACCGGCGCATCCGCCATCGGATTGCCCTGCGCGGCCGCGCGCGAGGCGACCTCGCGCGCGGTGTGCGGATCGATCGTGCTCGAGTCGACCAGCACGACGCCCGGGCGGACCGCGGCGAGCACGCCGTCCTCGCCGAGGTACACCGTGCGCACGTGCGGCGAGGACGGCAACATCGTGAGCACGAACTCGGCGTGCGCGACCAGGTCGCGCAGCGTCGCGGCCGGTCGCGCGCCGGCGGCCGCGACCGCGTCGACGTTCGTCCGCACCACGTCGTGCACCACGAGATCGTGGCCCGCCTTCAGGAGGTTGCGCGCCATCGGCGCCCCCATGTTGCCGAGCCCGACGAACCCGATCTTCATTTCAGGCTGATCGTGGTGTTGACCCCGCCCGTCGTGCCCGCATCGTCGAACCAACGGGTGGTGATCGTCTTCGTCTGGGTGTAGAACTGCACCGCCTGCTTGCCGTAGGGCCCCAGGTCCCCGAGCTTCGAGCCGCGCGAGCCGGTGAAACTGAATATCGGCACCGGCACCGGGATCGGCACGTTGATCCCGACCTGGCCGACATCGATCTCGTTCTGGAACTTGCGGGCGACCGCGCCGCTCTGGGTGAAGATCCCGGTGCCGTTGCCGAACGGGTTCGCGTTCAACAGTTCGATCGCATCGGCGAGCGTGTCGACGCAGATGATCGACATCACCGGCCCGAAGATCTCGGTCTCGTAGATCTTCATGCCCGGCTTCACGCCGGAGAAGATCGTCGGACCGACGAAGTTGCCCTTCTCGTAGCCCTTGACCGCCACCACCCGCCCGTCGAGCTCGAGCGTCGCACCCTCGCGGATCCCGTCCTCGATCAGGCCGAGCACCCGGTTCTTCGCGTTGCGCGAGATCAGCGGACCAAGGTCGGCGCCCTTCTCGAGGCCGGCGTTCACCTGGAGCGTGCGCGCCTTCGCGACGAGGTCCGGGATCCAGTGCTTCGTCTCGCCGACCAGGACCACGACCGAGGTCGCCATGCAGCGCTGCCCCGCGGCGCCGAAGGTCGCGCCGACCAGCGAGTTCAGGGACTGTTCCTTGTTCGCGTCCGGCATCACGACCGCGTGGTTCTTCGCGCCCATCATCGACTGCACGCGCTTGCCGTGCTGCGAAGCGAGCCGGTAGACGTGCGTGCCGACCGCGGTCGAACCGACGAAGGACACCGCGACGATGTCGGGGTGGCTGCACAAGGCGTCGACCGCGCGCTTGCCGCCGTGCACGACGTTGAGCACGCCTGGCGGTAGCCCCGCCTCGAGCGCGAGCTCCGCGAGCAGCATCGAGGTCATCGGATCCTGCTCCGAGGGCTTCAGCACGAAGGTGTTGCCGCACACGACCGCCATCGGGAACATCCACAGCGGGATCATCGCCGGGAAGTTGAACGGCGTGATGCCCGCGCACACGCCGATCGGCTGGCGGATCGAATAGGTGTCGACGCCGTTCGCGACGTTCTCGGCGAACTCGCCGAGCTGCAGCGTGCCGATCGAGCACGCGTGCTCGACGACCTCGAGCCCGCGGAACACGTCGCCCTCGGCGTCCGGCAGGGTCTTGCCCTGCTCGGTCGAGAGCGTGCGAGCGATCCGCGGCATGTGCTCACGCACCAGCGCCTGGAGTTTCAGCATGATCCGCGCGCGGGCCCCGATCGGCGTGTTGCGCCAGGTCTTGAACGTCTTCTTCGCGGACGCGATCGCCGCTTCCAGCTCGGCATCGGTCGCGAACGGCACGCGCGCGACCGTCTCCTGCGTCGCCGGGTTGACGACGTCCTGCCATTCGGTGGTCGACGACTCGACGAAGCGGCCGTCGATCAGGAGTTTCACGGTCGACGCCCCGGCGGCGGCGACGTTCGCGGATGCGGTGCTCATGGTCATCGATTCCTCTTGATGTCGGTGGTCAGGCGCCGGGGTCGGCGCTCGCGATCAGTTGGCGCGCGATCAGCAGGCGCTGGATCTCGCTGGTGCCCTCGTAGATCTGCGTGATGCGCGCGTCGCGATACAGCCGCTCGACGGCATAGGCTTCGAGATAGCCGTAGCCGCCGTGGATCTGGATCGCCCGCGAGCACACGTGCTCGGCCGTCTCCGATGCGTACAGTTTCGCTTGGCTGGCCTCGCTGAGGCAAGGGAAACCGGCGCTGCGCAACGCGGCGGCGCGGTGCGTCAGGAGCCGCGCGGCGTTGATCCGGGTGTGCATGTCGGCGAGCAGGTCGCCGATCGAGCCGAATTCGGCGATCGGCCGGCCGAACTGGCGGCGGCTCTTCGCATAGGCCAGCGCCCGCTCGAACGCCGCGCGCGCGATCCCGACCGCCTGCGCGGCGATCCCGATCCGTCCGCCCTCGAGGTTCGCGAGCGCGATCTTCAAGCCCCGGCCGCGCTCCCCGAGGAGCGCGTCCGAGCCGACCCGGCAGTCGTCGAGCGTGACGGCGCAGGTGTCCGACCCGCGGATTCCGAGCTTCTTCTCCGGCGCGCCGACGATGAACCCGGGGGTGTCGGTCGGCACGATGAACGCCGAGAGTCCCCGCTTGCCCTTCTCGGGATCGGTGACCGCGAACACGATCGCGACCTTGGCACGCCGGCCGTTGGTCACGAACTGCTTCGAGCCGTTCAGCACCCATTCGCCGCCGTCCTGCACGGCGCGGGCCTTGAGCGCAGCCGCGTCGGAGCCCGCCTGCGGCTCGGTCAGGCAGAAGCAACCGATCGAGCGACCCTGCGCGAGATCGACGAGATGGCGGCGCTTCTGCTCCTCGGTGCCGTAGGCGAGCACGGGCCCGCAGCCAACCGAGTTGTGCACGCTCACGAGCGCGGCGGTCGCGCCGCAACCGGCCGCGATCTCCTCGATCGCGAGCGCGTAGGCGACGTAGTCGGAGTAGGAGCCGCCCCATTCCTCGGGCACGACCATCCCGAGGAAGCCCAGCTCGCCGAGCTTGGCGACCGCCGAGTCGGCGATCCAGCCGTCGCGGTCCCAGTCCGCGGCGTTCGGCTCGAGCTCGGCACGCGCGAACTCCCGCGCGGTGTCGCGGACCAGGCGTTGCTGCTCGGTGTACAGGAGCGCTTCGGTATCCATCCGGGTCACCGGGTGCTGCGGCCGCCGTGGGCGTCCCAATGCCTGGAATTATAGGATCGCACGCGACCGCAATGGGTGCCCGGAGCGCGCAATCCCGGTGAGCGAAACGGCCACAGGCGGCCCCGCGGGCGCAGGCCGTGGCGCACGCGACGCGCGGCCTGCGGCGGCGGGACGCGGGGTGCAGCGGCAGTGCACGAGGTACCGCGGCGGTGTACGCCGGGCGGCGCAATGCGGCATGGCGCGGCGCACCGCGAGGCGTTTATGCTGCGCGCTGCCGCCGCCAACCCCGAAGGGTACCGCTCAATGAGAACGTTCGGAGCCGCCGTATGCCTTGCGCTGCTCGGTCTCGCCGCCCCCCTCGCGCGCGCCGGGATCGTCGCCGCGCCGGGATCGGCCCTCGCCGTGTCCCTGGTCACCTACGGACCGGGCAACGTGTACTGGGAGCGGTTCGGCCACGACGCGATCCAGATCCGCGACCGCGTGTCCGGGGAGTCGGTGGACTTCAACTACGGGGTGTTCGACTTCGACGAGCGCGGATTCTTCTGGAACTTCGCCCGCGGCGTGATGCACTACATGATCGACGCGGAGCCGTCCGCCGCCGACGAGAGCAATTACATCGACGACGGACGCTCGGTCACGATCCAGCGGCTCGCGCTCACCCCGGCCCAGGCGGCGAGCCTGCGCGATTACCTGCTGTGGAACCTGCAGCCGCAGAACGTCGTCTACGACTACAACTACCTGACCAACAACTGTGCGACGCGGGTCCGCGACGCCCTCGACCGGGCGCTCGGCGGCGCGATCCGCGCCGCGCTCGTGCCGCGCCGCGCAACCCTCACCTACCGGCAGGAAATCGTGCGGTTGATGAGTCCGCAGCCCTGGCTGATGCTGCCGATGGACCTCGGGATGGGGCCGATGGCCGACGAGCCGCTCGACGCGTGGCAGGAGAGCTTCCTGCCGGGAGTGCTCGCGCGGGATCTGCGCTTCGTGAAGGTGCCGAACGGCCACGGCGGATTCCAGCCGCTCGTGAGCGGCGAACGGCACCTCGCGCCGAACCGGCTCACCCCGCCGCCGGCGCGGCCGCCGAATCTCGCGTGGCCGCTCGGGATCGCCGGCTTCGCGCTTGCCGGCGCGATCGCGCTCGCCCGACGACGCGCGGTGAACCTTTATGCGTCGATCGTGACCGCCTACCTCGTGGTCGCGGGCTTCGCCGGCCTCGTGCTGATCGCGCTGTGGGCCTTCACCTTGCACCGGGTCGCCTGGCACAACGCCAACCTGCTACTGTTCAACCCGCTGGCGTTCCTGCTGCCCGCGACCGTGTGGCGCACACGGCGCAACGGCAGTGCGCGTCGGCTCGCGACCGTGATCGTGCGGGCCGAGCTCGCGGCGCTCGCGATCGCGCTCGCGCTGCACGCGCTGCCCGGCGTGGTGCAGCAGAACCAGCCCTGGCTGTGGTTCGCGATTCCGGTATGGATCACCGTGGCGTGGGCGCTCGGCGCCGGCCGCTCGACGAGGAGATGACCCGATGCCCGACAAGACGGCCGATGCGACGATGGCGGTGTTCCTCGACCTGGAGAACGTCGCGCTCGGCGCGCGCGACGCGAAGATCGGCGACTTCGACGTCGCGAAGGTGCTCGAGCGCCTGCTCCTCAAGGGCCACATCGTCGTGAAGAAGGCGTACTGCGACTTCGAGCGCTACAAGGAATTCAAGCGCAACCTTCACGGCGCCGCCTTCGAGCTGATCGAAATCCCGCACCTGCGCCAGTCGGGCAAGAACTCCGCCGACATCCGCATGGTCGTCGACGCGCTCGACCTGTGCTACACGAAGGGACACGTCGACACGTTCGTGATCCTGAGCGGCGACTCGGACTTCTCGCCGCTGGTGAGCAAGCTGCGCGAGAATGCGAAGACGGTGATCGGGGTCGGCGTCAAGAACTCGACCTCGGAGCTGTTCGTGAACAACTGCGACGAGTTCATCTACTACGACGACCTGGTCCGCAAGGAGCACTCGAAGCCGCGCCGCCGCGCCGCGACCGCGCGTCCGGCGTCGGCGACCGCGGCGGCGCCGGGCGAGGCGAAAGGCCCGGACCTCGCCGACGCGCTCGACCTGATCGTCGAGACGCTCGAGGCGGTCGCGGAGGAGCGCGGCGAGAACGAGCCGATCTGGGGGTCGATGATCAAGCAGGCGATCAAGCGGCGCCATCCGGGATTCAACGAACGCGCCTACGGCTTCCGCTCATTCAACGACCTGCTCGCCGAGGCGCAGACTCGGGGCTTGTTGAGCCTGCAAGCCGACGAGAAGTCGGGCGGCTACACGGTGAGGGTCGCGACCTGACGGACGCTTGAATCCACCGTTTGCCGCCTCCACGTCGGGAATGAGGACCGGTTTCCCACGGGAGGCGCGAACACGATGGATTCCTTTCGACCCATGCGATCGATGTGGTCGGATGCCTGCGCCTTGCTCGAGGAGGCCGAGCGCCGGCACCGGCAGTTCTTCGAACTCCTGGCGGGCTCCGCGGCCCGGCCGGCGTGGGAGCCGCCCGCGGACGTGTTCGCCGACGGCGGCGAGTGGCGGATCACGATCGCGCTGCCCGGCGCGCGCCCCGAGGACGTCGTGGTGCGGATCGGCGGCGCCGACCTGCAGATCGAGGCGCAGGTGCCGCCGCCCGGCCTCCACCGCGGGAGCCGGGTGATGCGGCTCGAACTGCCCTACGGCCGGATGCGAAGGCGCATCGAGCTGCCGCCGGGGCGATACACGCTCACCGAACGACGCCTCGAGCGCGGCTGCCTGTTCCTGCGGCTCGTGGAGACACCGACATGAACACCCCCATCGGCGAGCCGACCGGGCCGGGCGGAACCGCGCCCGTGGCCCGCGACACCGCGCCCGCGTCGCCCGTGCCGGAGACCGCGCCCGCGCCGCGCGAGGACGTGCTGATCGTACTGCCGGTGCGCAACCTCGTGCTGTTCCCGGGCATCGTGCTGCCGGTGTCGGTCGGACGCAGCCGCTCGCTCGCGGCCGCGCAGGAGGCGGTGCGCACCCAGCGGCCGATCGGGCTGCTGCTCCAGAAAGACCCGGCTGTCGACGATCCGGGCCCCGAGGACCTGCACGCGGTCGGCACGATCGGCTCGCTCGTGCGCTTCATCACCGCGCCCGACGGCGCGCACCACCTGATCGTCCAGGGCGAGCAGCGCTTCACCGTGCTCGACTGGGTGAGCCGCGATCCGTTCCTGGTCGCGCGAATAGAGACCCACCGCGACGCGGCGCCGATCGACGCCGAGATCGAGGCACGCGGGCTCAGCCTGCGCGAGCGCGCGATGGAAGCGGTGCGGCTGCTGCCGCAGGCGCCGGGCGAACTCGCGAACGCGATCCAGGGGATCGAGTCGATCCCGATGCTCGCCGACATGGTCGCGAGCTTCATGGACCTGCCGACCGCGGAGAAGCAGGAACTCCTCGCGACGTTCGACCTGAAGACCCGGCTCGACCGGGTGCTCGCGCTGCTCGCGCGGCGCGTCGAGGTGCTGCGGGTCTCGCGCGAGATCGACGAGCGTGCGCGCGAGGCGTTCGACGAGCGCCAGAAGGAGGCGGTGCTGCGCGAGCGGCTGCGCCAGATCCAGAAGGAGCTCG
>JAJXYU010000295.1 GCA_021780395.1 Pseudomonadota bacterium | reverse complement strand
CCGGCCCGGCGCCGGCTCCGCAGCCGCCGGCGCAGGCGCCACGCACCTATCCGCTCGAGAATCAGTCGGCCGCGTCGACGCCGCCCCAGACGTAGGCGTCCATCGACAGCACGCCATAGGTCACGCCGCCGTCGAGGCGGCGTGCGGTCTCGGCGACGTTCGCGGCGCCGGCGGCGAACGGCAAGGGCAGGTAATGATCCTCGGTCGGGTGGGCGCGCTCGGCCTGCGGCGCCCGCCGCCGGTAATCGACCAGCGCATCGTGGTCGCCGGCGCCGATCGCGGCGGCGATCCACTCGGCGAACGCGCGCACGTACTCGGCCGCCGGCGCTCCCGGCGGCTGCAGGTCGTACAGATTGTGCGTGAGGCTCCCGGAGCCGACCAGGAGCACGCCGCGCTCACGCAGCGGCGCGAGCGCCCGACCGAGCGCGAACGCCCCCCGCGGATCGAGATCCACCGGCATCGACACCTGCAGCACCGGTCGATCGGCGGCGGGGAACAGATGCATCAGCGGGACCCAGGCCCCGTGATCGAGGCCGCGCTGCGGATCGAGATCGGCGCCGATTCCGGCCGCGGCGAGCCGGTCGCGGACCTCGGTCGCGAGCGCCGGTGCGCCCGCCACGGGATACTGCAACCGGTACAGCGCGGGGTCGAACCCGCCGAAATCGCGGATCGTCGCCGGCGTCGCGACGCTCGTGATCGCGAGCGCGCGCGTCATCCAGTGCGGCGAGAGCACCACGACGGCCTCGACGCGATCCGCGAGCCCGGCACCGATCGCGCGCAGCCGCGATCCGGGCTCCCCGGGCTCGAGCGCGAACGTCGGTGCGCCGTGGGAGACGAAGAGGACGGGGAGCGCGGCCATGGGTGCCAGCGGTCTACGACCGCGGTCGCGACGAGGTTTCGCGTCGCTGCGAATCCATCACCACATCCCGCCGAGCGCGACCGTGATCGCCTCGCCGTTGACCCCGCCGGCCGCGTCGCTGCACAGGAACGCGATCACCTCGGCGACCTCGCGCGGTTCGAGCACGCGATTGCGCGGATAGATCGCCGCCCGCTCGCTCCAGACCTGCTCGACGCTGATCCCGCGCCGCTCGGCCTCGGTCTTCGCCGAGCGCTCGGCCATCTCGGTCTTGACCCAGCCGGGCAGCACCGCGTTCGAGGTCACGCCGAACGGACCCGCATCCTGCGCGACCGCGCGCGCGAGGCCGATCACGCCGTGCTTCGAGGCGGTGTACGCGCTGCCCGAACGTTCGGCCTTCTCGCCGGCGGTCGAGCTCGTGAACACGAGCCGACCGTAGCCGCGCTCGCACATCCCGCCGACCGTGAGGCGGGCGAGCTCGAACGGCCCGTCGAGGTTGATGCGCATCGTCTCGCGCCAGACGGCCGGATCCTGCTCCCAGACGAGCCGCTCGTGCGCCGAGCCGATCCCGTGGTTCACGACCAGCAGGTCGATCGGCCCGAGACGCCGCTCGGTCTCGTGCACCGCGTGCGCGCAACCCTCCGGCGTCCCGAGATCGGCCGCGACGTAATCCACACCGACGCCCGAGAGCTCGGCGGCGCTGCGCGAGGTGATCATCACGCGCGCGCCCGCCTGCGCGAGCAGCAACGCCGCCTCGCGACCGATCCCGCGCCCGCCCCCGGTCACCAGGGCCACTCGTGCTTTCATCCGATCGTCCTCCTCGCCACGACGTCGGCATCCTCTCACAATCGCGGACGATGTCGAGCGGGAGCGGTTACACTCGGACGTGGGCGCCGAAGCGGCGCCGTCCACCGCGCGATCGAGGAGCCCGTCGAATGATCACTGTGCGCAAGCTGCTCGCCCTGTTCGGAATGACCCTCGTCCTGGGGTCCTGGAGTCACGCCGCGCTCGCCGCCGATCGCGCCGCGCAACTCGCGGCGCTGCACGCCGCGGACGACGCCTGGGTCGTCGCCTACAACGCCGGCCGGGTCGAGCCGATCGTGCGGCTCTACGACCGGGACGCCGTGGTCTTCGCGCCCGGCCTGCGGCCGCTGCGCGGTCGGGCCGCGATCCGCGCGTACCTCACGAAGGACGATGCGGAGTTCGTCCGCAACGGCCTGGTGTACGTGCTGGACGGGAAGCGCGACGGCGCGGTCTCGGGTCGGCTCGGCTGGGTATCGGGCAATTACCTCGTGAAGGACAAGACCGGCCGCATCGTCGACCGCGGCTGGTACTTCTCGGTCTCGCGCCTCGAGCACGGCCAATGGCGGTACGTGCGCGACACCTGGAACTCCGACCCGACGGGCGCGGCGCACTGAGCGCCGCGCGCCGGGTGTCCTGGATCCGCCGCACCCGCCACCCGCCGGCGACCGTGGTGCGCAGGCGGCGCGCACCGTGCCGGCGGATCGCCCGCTGCAACTCCCCATTGTGTTGTCATGATCCTACTCAAGTAGTATAAGTGTGGGATGAAGACAAAAACCTCCTTGACCCTGTCCGAGGACCTTGTTGCCAGTATCGACAAGCTGGCGGGCACGAAGGTCTCCCGCTCTGCCTATATCGAGCAGATTCTCCGCGAATTCGTCGACCGTCGCGCTCAGGCTCGGAAGGACGCGCGGGAAACCGCATCAATCAATCGCCACTCGGCACAGCTCAATGCTGAGATGACCGATGCGCTTTCCTTTCAAGCCAATCTGGCGGACGAATGAAGCGCGGCGAGTTGTACCGGGTACGCAGACCACCCGGTGACCCGAAACCCGCCCGCGTCTTTGTGGTCGTCAGCCGCCAGCCACTGATCGACTCGACGTTCTCGACCGTAGTCTGCGCTCCGGTCTTCACCCAGTATCATGGCCTGCCCACCCAAGTTTCCGTAGGTACCGCCGAAGGCCTCAAGCACGAGAGCGGGATCCAATGCGATGGTCTGATGAGCCTTGAAAAGTCCAGACTGACCGACTACGTCGGCGAGTTGACGTTCGACAAGCTGCGCGAACTCGATGACGCGCTTCTCGTCGCGCTCGCCCTGCCGGTCAGGAGGCAGACGTCCCTATAGTCGTCGCGCGGTCTTTGGCGTTGGTGCGGAGGGTATGCACCAAGCGGCCGACCATGAAGAGCCGCCTTTCCGCGGCACCTTCGGCACAATGTAGAACAGAGCCATCCCCAAGAGCACCCCGATGAGCGGGACGCCAACAGCACCCGTTATCGATGCGAGTGCTCTCGACGGCTGCCCATTCACGAGAACATGCCCGTGCGATGCGATGTCGAAAACGATGGCTATCGACACGCATCCGGAGAGGATGGCCATCGCGAGCCCCGCATAGCGGAACCAAAGGCCAGGAATACGAAGTATTGAGGCGCTTTCCACCGTAGCCGAAACCGGAGCGTTCGACCCTCTTGCCACGACGATTCCAGGTTACGAGACCTTCGCCGCGGACCATCCTGCGGCTCGGTAGGCGGTAGATGTCCGGTAGGCGTCGGCGCAGAAACCAGCCTGCCCTTTTTGCAGAGACATCGGGGCTCTTCGGGCAGGCTGGCGCTAACCACGCGAGTTCCTGCGGGAACCCTCGGTGTCGCTTCGTCTACGCCTTCTCCCCCGCCGGCAGCTCCGCGAGCTCGAAGGGCACCCCGCACCCGCCGATCCCGCAATAGCCGTCGGGGTTCTTTGCCAGGTATTGCTGGTGATACTCCTCGGCGTAATAGAACGGCGGTGCGTCGGCGATCTCGGTCGTGATCGCACCGCGTCCCGCGGCGGCGAGCGCGCGCGCGTAGAGGTCGCGCGACCGCAGCGCGAGCGCACGCTGCGCTTCGTCGGCGACGTAGATCGCGGAGCGGTACTGCGTGCCGACGTCGTTTCCCTGGCGCATGCCCTGGGTCGGATCGTGCGATTCCCAGAACCGCGTCAGCAGAGCCTCGTAGCCGACGAGCGCCGGGTCGAACACGACCCGCACCACCTCGGCGTGACCCGTGAGTCCGGTGCACACCTCTTCGTAGGTGGGATTCGGGGTGAGGCCGCCCGCGTACCCGACCGCGGTCGAATACACGCCCCGCATCTGCCAGTAGAGCCGCTCCGCGCCCCAGAAGCACCCGAGACCGAACAGCGCGAACCGCATCCCGTCGGGAAACGGCGGCGCGAGCCGATGGCCGTTCACCACGTGCCGCTCCGGCACCGGCATCGGGGCGGCGCGTCCCGGCAAGGCTTCGGCGGGGCTCGGCATGCTGAGCGATCGTTGCCATTTCCACATGATCGCCAAGTCTCGCGCCGCGCACCGCACATCGCAAGTCGCGGCGCGCGGACGGTTTGACCGCGCCCGGAGCCCTTGTGTACCGTGGCGCGCCATGGGAACCCGAAAGGCCGACAAGGACACCAAGCCGATCGACTTCGAGGCCGCGATGCGCGACCTCGAGGCGATCGTCGAGCGCCTCGAACGCGGCGACCAACCGCTCGAGGAATCGCTCGCCGCGTTCGAGCGGGGCGTGCAGCTGACCCGCGCGTGCCAGACCGCGCTGAAGGAAGCCGAGCAGAAGGTCGAGATCCTGCTGAAGAAGGCCGGCGAGCCCGCGATCGAGCCCTTCGACGCCGAATCGACCGACGAAGACTGAGTACCCCCGCGATGCCGACCCCGACGATCGAAACGTTCTTTCGCGACCATCAGGCGCGCGTCGAGCGCGTGCTGGAACGTTGCCTGCCGCCCGCGGACGCGGTGCCCCAGCGACTGCACGAGGCGATGCGCTATTCGGTGCTCGGCGGCGGCAAGCGCCTGCGACCGATCCTGGTCTATGCGACCGGTGCCGCGCTCGGCATCGACCCGCGGCAACTCGACGCGCCCGCGGCCGCGGTCGAACTGATCCACGCGTACTCGCTGGTCCACGACGACCTGCCGGCGATGGACGACGACGACCTGCGCCGCGGGCGGCCGACCACGCACCGCGCGTTCGACGAGGCCACCGCGATCCTGACCGGGGATGCACTGCAGGTGCTGGCGTTCGAGGTGCTCGCGAAGGACCCCGGGATCGGCAGCGCGGCCGCCCGCATCGCGACGATCCGGATCCTCGCGGAAGCGAGCGGCACCGCCGGAATGGCGGGCGGCCAGGCGCTCGACCTCGCGGCGGTCGGCCGTCGGCTCGATCTGCCGGACCTCGAGGAGATGCATCGCCGCAAGACCGGCGCGCTGATCCGCGCGAGCGTGCTGATGGCCGCGGCCGCGGCCGACGGACTCGACGAGGCTCAGCACGCCGCGCTCGACGACTACGCGAGGGACGTCGGTCTCGCGTTCCAGATCCAGGACGACATCCTCGACGTCGAGGGCAGCACCGAGGACATCGGCAAGCAGGCCGGAGCCGATGCCGCGCGCTCGAAACCCACCTACGCGAGCATTCTCGGTCTTGACGCATCGAAACAACGCGCCCAGGCGCTCAAGGTCCGGGCGGGCGAGCGAATCGCGAGTTTGGGCGAGAAAGCCCAGATCCTCGCGGTTCTGGCAGCCTACGTCGTCGATCGCCGCGCCTGAGGGCTTTCCGGCCGGATCGCGGCGTCGAGTTTGGCCGGCCGGCCATGTAAACTACGCGACACAATGAGCATTTCCGACGACTTTCCGTTGCTGTCCCGGATCGACTCGCCGGCCGACCTGCGGGCCCTGCCCCGCGGCGAGCTCGGCGTCGTCGCGGACGAGCTGCGCCGCTACCTGATCCACACGGTCAGTCAGCGGGGCGGCCACTTCGCCGCCGGACTCGGCACCGTCGAGCTCACGGTCGCGTTGCATTACGTGTTCCAGACCCCGGACGATCGACTGGTCTGGGACGTGGGGCACCAGGCCTATCCGCACAAGGTGCTGACCGGCCGACGCGATTCCCTGCGCACGATCAAGCAGCATCACGGGCTCGCGCCGTTCCCCGCCCGCTCGGAGAGCGTGTACGACACCTTCGGCGTCGGGCACTCGAGCACCTCGATCAGCGCGGCGCTCGGGATGGCGATCGGCGCGGCCGCGCGCGGCGAGCGCCGCCGGGTCGTCGCGGTGATCGGCGACGGCGCGATGACCGCGGGCATGGCGTTCGAGGCGCTGAACCACGCCGGCAGCCTGAACGTCGACCTGCTCGTCGTGCTGAACGACAACGACATGTCGATCTCGAACAACGTCGGCGCGATGTCGAATTACTTCGCGCGGCTGCTGTCCGGGAAGATCTACGCGACCCTGCGCGAGGGCGGCAAGAAGGTGCTGCGGCAGATGCCGACCGTCTGGGAGCTCGCGCGTCGCTCCGAAGAGCACATGAAGGGAATGATCCTGCCGGGCACCGTGTTCGAGGAGCTCGGCCTGAACTACATCGGCCCGATCGACGGGCACGACCTGAACGCGCTGCTCGCGACGCTCGAGAACATGCGCGAGATGAAGGGACCGCAGCTGCTGCACATCGTCACGCGCAAGGGCAAGGGGTACGCGCCGGCCGAGGCCGACCCGATCAAGTGGCACGGCCCGGGGCCGTTCGACCCCGCGAGCGCGACGATCTTCAAGGACAAGGCGAGCGGCCCGACCTACTCGCAGATCTTCGGCCAGTGGCTCTGCGACGCCGCGGCGCGCGACCCGCGCATCGTCGGGATCACGCCCGCGATGCGCGAGGGCTCCGGGATGGTCGAGTACGAGAAGCGCTTCCCGGACCGCTACTTCGACGTCGGCATCGCCGAGCAGCATGCGGTCACGTTCGCGGCCGGCCTCGCGTGCGAAGGCATGCGGCCGGTGGTCGCGATCTATTCGAGCTTCCTGCAGCGCGGCTACGACCAGCTGGTCCACGACGTCGCGCTGCAGAACCTGCCGGTCACGTTCGCGATCGACCGCGCCGGGCTCGTCGGCGGTGACGGCGCGACGCACCAGGGCAGTTACGACCTGAGCTTCCTGCGCTGTCTGCCGAACATCGTGGTGATGGCGCCCTCGAACGAGGACGAATGCCGCCAGATGCTGCACACCGCGACCACGATCGACGGACCCGCGGCGGTGCGCTACCCGCGCGGCACCGGTCCCGGCGTCCCGGTCCAGCAGGAACTGCGCGCGCTGCCGATCGGACGCGCGGTGATGCTGCGCGAGGGCCACGCCGGGATCGCGCTGCTCGCGTTCGGCAGCCTGGTCGCGAGCGCGCTCGAGATCGGCAAGGAGATCGACGCGACCGTGGTGAACATGCGGTTCGTGAAGCCGATCGACGAGGAACTGATCAACCGGCTCGCGGCGACGCACGAC
>JAJXYU010000142.1 GCA_021780395.1 Pseudomonadota bacterium | reverse complement strand
CATACTCCGCACCATCCGGCGCGGTCGCGGCCTTCGCGTTCCACTCGGCCACCGACTCGCCGATCCGGAACCCCGTCAGCACGTATTTGGGAATCGCCACCATAGCGCGGACTGAGCCGATGAATCCCTTCGCCGCGAGTACTTGACGCTCGATGCGTTGGCAGGCCCGCGCGAACTCAGCGCGCAGGTCCCGCGCAGTGTTGACCGCCACGCAGGCCGTCTGAAGCGCCAGCGCCTGGAATGCTGGTGACTCGCTCATCGTCTCCGCCTCGCGCTCGCTCGCCTTGGATGGTATCGACCCGAAATGATATAGACATAAGAGTATCTTGGCATGCGAAAATGACGGAGCGATGCCTTGACCGCCACGATGAGCGACGTTCCCACCGAAGCCGATCTCGCCGCGTGCCGCGAAGAAGGTTGGGCCTTACAGCGCGACCCCGGCCGCGTGCCCCTCGGCCGTCGCTGCGAGCAGGGTCCGCGGCACCTTCGCGTCGCCGATCACCGTGACCGGGATCCCGAGCGAGGCAAGCGGCACTGACAATTCGTCGCGCGGCGCCCGCGGCGTCGAGTAGGCGACGAGCGCAACGCCGTCAATCGCGCCTTCCTGACCGGAGTGCACGTTGCGATACGCGATCCGGCCCTCTTCGAGCTCCGAACCATCGGCGAGTTCCGCGAACGGCAGAATCTCGATTCCCAGGCGCGCAATCCGCCGGTTTATTCCGATGCGGCTCACCAGCGGCACGTCCGCGGCGACCGCATCGCGAGGCGTCACCAGGACGACACGATCAAAAAGCCGGCGTAGCAGCTCCGCGAGCCCGTACGTGCCCTCGGTATGATCCATGTCGAACAGCACCGCGGCGCCGCCCTGCGGCTCGCGCAGGCCGTGCAGCTCGCGGACGGCGGTGCGCGCGTCGAGCAGCAAGCCGCCTTCGCGCCAGGCGTCGGGCATCCCCGTCGGCCAGATCATCGTCGCACCGGTTGCGATCAGGACCCGGTCGGGCGCGATCGAGCGCAGGTCGTCGACGCCGGCACGCAAGCCGAGTTCCAAGCGAGCACCAAAACGGCGCGCCTGTTGATATTGGTAGTCGTAAACGCTCGACAGAGACTCGCCGCCGGGCAGCAGCGAGTGCAGGCGCACGCTGCCGCCGACCTCGATCGAGGCGCCAAACACCGTCACCGAGTGGCCGCGCGCCGCCGCGATCCACGCCGCCTCGAGACCGGCGACCCCGGCGCCGACGATTGCGACACGTAGCCGGCGGCGCGCGCGGCGCGGTCGCCAGTCGACCTCGTCCCGCAACGCGACGCGAGGATTGTTGTCGCAGGCGAGCGGCTGTCCCTCGACGATCTGGCCCCAGCATGTGTTGCATGACACGCAGTAACGGATCTCGCGCTCACGCCCATGCGCGGCCTTCAGCGGCCAGGCCGGGTCGGTCACGAGGGGCCGGCCGAGCGCAATCAGGTCGGCCTCCCCGCGCGCGAGGATTCCCTCGGCTTCTGCGGGATCGGTGATCAGCCCGAGCGCGAACACCGGGACGCCGTTCGCGTGCCGCCGGAGGTTGCGAATGAGCGGCATCCAGGTCGCGCGCGGCCAATGCATGTCCGGAACGTGCCAATCGAGCGTGCGGGCGTGCGCACCCTGGCAGAACGCGACGTAGTCGACCGCATCGCCGGCGGTCAGCCGGTCGGCGACCTCGGCGGCCTGCGCCGGGTCGATCCCATCGGGCATGCCGTCGTCCCCAGGCAGCTTCAGACCGACGATGAATCCCGCGCCACAGGCCGAGCGGATCGCACCGATCGTCTCGGTGAGAAACCGCAGTCGGCCATTCAGGTCACCACCGAACTCGTCGGTACGTGCGTTCGAGCGGCGCGCCATGAACTGGTGGAACAGGTGTCCATGCCCGGCCGAGATTTCCACACCCGAGAATCCGCAGCGTTCTAGCCGCGCGGCCGACTGCGCGAAGTCGGCGATCATCGCGCGCAACTCCTCGCGCGAGAGCGTCCGCGGTACGGTCCAGGACAGGTCGTCGGGCAACGCGCACACCCCGATCGCGTTCGGATTGCGGCCGCGCTCGTGGCGCCCTCGGCCGGAGTCCTGGATCTGTGCGAGCAGGCGGCAGTCGTGCGTCTCGACCGCCTCGGCCCAGCGCTCGAGCCAGGCGGTGTTATCGTCGTTCCAGACGCGCACGTAGTGCCCGCGGCTCTGCAGCCTCGAGGCGTTCAATGGTTCGGTAACGACGATCGCCGCGCCGCCGCGGGCGCGATTCGCGTAATACTGCACCATCGCCGTTGTCGGAGTCTGGTCCGAGACTCGTCGCGTCGTCATCGCCGCATGCGCGATCCGGTTCCGCAGACGCAGCCTGCCGGCGCGCCAGGGCGCGAACAGGTGCGGGTAGAGATCCGAAGGCAGCGGCTCAAGCGCGCTCATCGTGTCAGCCTCCGGCCGGGGCGGCGCGGGTGCGCGGCAGACTCGCAATCAGCAGCGCCGCGAGCAACACCGCCGGCACGATCGAGACGCTGAGGCCGTCGAGCCAGCCGAGCGATTTCGCCGCCGCCGCGGTCAGCAGCGGGAATACGACGAAGCCGAGGCTGATGCAGGCGGTCCCAGCGATCGACGCAGCCGCAGCGCACAGCGCCGCCGGGAAGCGCTCGAGCAGGCAGGTGAGCATGATCGAGCTCGCGCCATAGTAAAATATCGTCGTCAGCCCGAACGCGATCGTGTCCTCGCGGACCGAGTGCGGCAGCCAGATCGTCCCGAGCAGTCCGGCGCTCGCCACGAGCAGCCAGACGACCACGGTCGCGACGCGGCTCAGCCATACCTCGCTGACGATCGCCGCACCGACGTAGCCGATCATACCGATCGCGTACGACAGGCCGACGACATGGGTCGCCGTCGACGGATCGTAGCCGCGGGCCTGCTCGAAGAAGGTCGGGAGATAGAAGCTCGTTCCGCCGACCGCACCGCCGTACAAGAAGAACGCCGCGCCGAAGGTCACCGTAAGCCGGCGAAATTCCGGGTCGAACAACCGCCGCGACACTGCGTAGCGTCGCGGATCGCGCGCCATCACGGCGACCGACCCCGCAGGCGACGCCCGTGGCAACAGCGCGTATATCGACCACGACAGCGGAATCACCGCGAACGCGACGTAGAACGGTGCGCGCCAGCCGTGCGCAGCCATTAGGGGCGCCGCGTAAGTCGAAGCGCAAAACCAGCCGAGCGGGTAGCCACACTGCTGGATCGCGATCAGCAGCGCGCGCCCTCGCTCCGGCGCGTGGGTCGCCAGATAAGCGCTCGAGACCGGGATGATCGCCGCGCTGATGCCGAAGCCGATCACCCGCACCACCGCGAACAGCGTTGGACTCGCGACGAACGCGAGCAGACCCACGAATACGGCCGAGCCCGCGACACTCAACGCAAGCACCGCGGGCGCGCCCCAGCGCGGCACGCCCGCCGCCAGCGCCGGCGCCGAGAAGATCGCGCAAGCGAACGACGCGGAGATCATCAGTCCGATTCCGCCGAGTCCGAAGCCGAGGTCGCGCATCATGCCCGGCACCGCGTAGCCGAACAGCGACTGATCCATGTTCGACAGCGTCGAGGCGAACAGCGTCACCAGCAGAATCCGCCAGGGCCAAGTGCCCGGCGACGATGCAGCAGCGCCGGACGACGTGCGCTCAGGCGGCATCGATGACTCGTCGTCCGGGGTTCAGCGCCGAGGCGTAACTCAGGCGGTCGATGTGCGCATGGACCCCGTGGCGGATCGCGTCCATCAACAGCATCGCGCTCGGGTTCAGGGCCGTGTCGCTCCGGTAGATCAGGCCGACCCGCCTCTCTACCGTCGGCGCACGCACGTTCAGCGCGACGATCACCCGCTCGTCGAGCGGACCCGTGACGATGGCCGGCGAGGTCATAAACAGAAAGTCGTCGGACAGGAGCAGCGACATCCCGACGTTCAGCGCGTCGGTCCAAATGAAGCGGGCCGGCGCCTCCAGACCCTCGGCCCGGAACGCGTCGGCGATCACGCGCGCATCGAGCGGTCGCGAGCGCGGTACCATCCAGGTGAAATCACGCATCTCCCTCAACCGGATCCGGCGGCGCACCGCGAGCGGATGCCCGGCGCGCGCTATCACGACGTCGCGAGCGACGAAAAGCGGGAAGCGGCGCAGATCGTCACCGATCGCGGAGGCGTCAGCGCCGGCGATGAAGTCGAGTTCGCCCGACCCGAGCTGCTCCAGCAGCAGCTCCGAGTAGCCCTCGACGATCGAGAGCCGGATCTCCGGGCGTTCGCGATGAAACTGCCGCACCGTCGTCGCGATCACCTCGGCTGGAAAGGCCTCGCCGATCCCGATCGAGACGCTACCACCGCGCGCATCTCGATAGGCCACCAGCTCCTCGCGAGCCCGCTCGGCCGCGATGAGTAGGTGCTTGGCATGACGGATCAGCAACGAACCGTAGGGCGTCACGGTCGCGGCACCGCCCGGACCGCGGTCGAGCAGCACGACCCCGAGTTCTTCCTCAAGCTTTGCGAGTCCAGCGCCGAGTGCCTGCTGCGTAAGCGCGAGCCGCGGGGCGGCGGCCGCAAGGCTGCCCATCTGCGCCACCATCAGGAATCGCCGCAGAAGCTTTAACTCGATCTGCGACGCTCGCTCGAATAATTCGTTCTGCATTGCCACCAGCCGCATTCAGGGCTTGACGGTGCCGAGGAAACCGCAGACGAGCACGCCCGCGTAGATCACGAGCACCCAGGCGTAACTACGGACCATCTGAGCGCGAAGCGCCGCCTCGCGCGCGGCTGTCGAGCCCGCCGACACGATTTCACCGAACGTCGCAGCGACCGGGCCGAACGCTCGCTCCAGCAGAATCGCGGCGACGCTGATCACGGCATAACCGAGGAACTTGCCGGCGAGCCAGCCCGGCGCCTCCAGCAGGCCGAGCCACGCTGCCGCCGCGAGCGCCCCGAACACCAGGATTGCGGCGATCTGGAACACGCGCTCCAACCGCTGCCAGCGACGGGCGGTCGGGCGGCCGTGCTGCGTCATCGCCGCAATCACGACAACGAGCCACACCGCGCCGAGCGCCCAGCCGAGCGCAACCAGCGGCGTGGACAGCGCCGGCATCACGCCGAGCGCGTGCGCGAGCTGCAGGCCCACTGGAAATATCGCGACATAGCAGACCCGGGGGTAGCGATCGATCACCATGCCGAGATCGATCACCGCGGCACGCTCCGCGACCGGGCGCTTGGGATCCATGAAGCGCAGCCCCGCAATGAACACGCCGATGTCGGCGCCGATCCAGAACACCATCAGCAGCAAGTGCACGTAGACCAGCAGCGCGACGGTCGACATGCCGCGCCTCAGGTCTCGATCTTCGGTCGGGTATGCCGGTGCTCGCGGTTCACGGTGCGCATCAGATTCTCGATCATCGTCTTGCGCATTTGCGCCAGATCGGCGCGCTCCGAGTCGTCGAGCCGGTAGGCCTCGATGGCAGCGCGCAGCTGCAGTCCGAGCCGGTCCGCGGCACGCTCGAGCACGTACAGGCGCTCGCGCATCACCCACTGCTCTGTGGCGAGCTCGAGGACCATGCTGACTAGCTGGTCGACCGCGTCGGACTCGAAGAACGCTTGCCGCTTGTATCCTGGGTCGGACTCGGCGCCGCTCATCGGCGCTTCCACGCACCGAACCCGAACCACTGCAGGCTCGCGCTCAGCCGTCCCGTGTCGCCGTCGATCGTCTGTGGGCCGCCTACCGCGGCGACGAATTCGGGCACGGGCGTATACGAGTACTGCGGCACGACGAACTGGAAGAAGTCGGAGCGCGCGAATCCGCCGGCCTCGACGAGATCCTTCGGGTCCTGGTCACGGAACGCGCGGTAAAAGGGTTCCATGTTGTAGTAGGAATCCCAGTCCAGATAGAACTGCTCGTATGGGCCGAGCTCGCGATTCGGCGGCAGCTCCATATTGAGCAGCAGGCCGCCCGGACGCAGCACGCGACGCGCCTCGGCGAAGTACTTGCGGATGTCCCGAACCGAGAGTTCGTGCAGGAACATCGACGAAAACACCACGTCGAAGTGCTCGTCCGGATAGTCGAGCTCGGTCGCATCCATCTGATGGAAGTGCACCCGACGGCCCAGGCTCTCGGCCCGGCCGTGACCGTATAGCAGCGTCGAGGCTGACACGTCGATCGCGTGAACCTCGGCGTCGGGGAACGTCGTCGCCCAGGCGACCGAGTTGTGACCGATCGTCGCGCCGCAATCGAGGATCCGCTGCGGCCGGAAGTCCGGATATCGGAACTTGATGTAGTTCGACATCGACAACCCGATGTCGTCGAGGTTCTCGCCCATGAACCCGGCGGCGAAGACCGCGAGGCCGTTGTCGTAGACGGCACCAGCAACCGGCGTGCCGGAGGGCGCGTAGCCGCCAGGCATCAGGTGTACCGGTAGCCCGTCGACGTTCTCCGGGATCTCGAGGTCGGAATCAAGAGTGAGCGTTCCGCCGGCACGGCTGCTCAGCTCGCGGATCTTCAAGTCGAGTTCGGGGAGCGCGCGCTCGACGCTCGGGATCACCGAGCGCCAGACCATTTCCTGCGCGTTGTAGCGTACCGAACTGTAAAATTTGAAGTAGGTATCGCCGCGCATCGCGTCGTGCACCTCGTCCTGCGTCGCTGGCGGCCTGCCGTGCCTGCGCTCGAACGCCGGCCGCACGTTCGTCTCGTAGGACGTACGCATCGCCGCAGCCATGTCGTTGAGGATGTAGCTGCGCAATTGCGACACGAACGATTGGCGCGCCGCGGAATCCCGGTCGATGTCGACCTTCAGCCCGTGACGAAGTTCGAATGACATGTCGGCCTCACTCGGTTGGCGTCTGAAAACGAGTGTATACATTTCGATTGATATCGCAAACGAAAATCATTTTTTCGATTTCCGCATCGGTCCGGCCACGACCCGGAGCCGGCGCCGGCTGCCCTAGTGCGGCTCCTCGCCGCCGGAGACGTTCATCGACTCGGCAGTGATGTAGGCGGCCGCCGGAGAACACAGAAACGCGACTGCATTCGCGGTGTCCTCCGGCAGCCCGCAGCGCCGCAGCGGAATTCGATTGCGCATCCGTTCCCGGTATTCCTCGAGGGTGAGCCCGAGTTTCTTCGAAAAATACTCGTTCTGCCACGCACCGAGACCGGTCGTGACGTGATTCGGGC
>JAJXYU010000163.1 GCA_021780395.1 Pseudomonadota bacterium | reverse complement strand
GAGATGGTGCAGCCTCGCCGCCTCCATCCGCGGACGCAACACCCACTCGTTCACACTGAGCAGCGCCGCGGCGAGATACAGCCAGTGGAAGCGGGCACGCCCGGGCAGCGCGAGCGCGAACACCGCGACCGCAATGCACAAATAGGTTTCGATGCGGAACATGTGGCCCGCCAGCAACCCCGCCAGCGCGCGGTTCGGCTGCGCGAGGAACAGCGTGGGCGCGACCCACGCGGCGAGCGACCACATCCCGCCGAGCGTGAAGACCAGGAACACCCGCAAGAGATCGCGCGCCCGGCTCACACGTAGCGCACCGAGACGATCTCGTAGCTGCGCGTGCCGCCCGGCGCGGTCACGTCGACCACGTCGCCCTCGGACTTTCCGATCAGCGCGCGCGCGATCGGCGAGGACACCGAGAGGAGCCCTTGCTTGATGTCCGCCTCGTCGTCGCCGACGAGCTGATAGCGCACCGGCGAACCGCCGTTCTGATCCTCGAGCTCGACCGTCGCGCCGAACACCACGCGCCCGCTCGCGGGAAGCGTGGTCACGTCGATGATCTCGGCGTTCGAGAGCCGATGCTCGATTTCCTGGATCCGGCCTTCGATGAAGCTCTGCTGTTCGCGCGCCGCATGGTATTCGGCGTTCTCGCTGAGGTCGCCGTGCGAACGCGCTTCCGCGATCGCCTTGATCACGGTCGGCCGATCCTCGGTCTTCAGCCGCTTGAGTTCCTCGCGCAGCCGGGTCGCGCCCCGCAACGTCATCGGAGTTCGCTTCACGCGAGCAATTCCTTGTGCAGATCCTGTAGCCGGTTCACCGCGATGTCGCCGAGGTGGTCGAGCGCGTCGCAGGTCGCCCGGCCCGCGGCGACGGTCGTGTAGTACGTCACCCGACGCGCGACGGCCTCCCGTCGGATCGAGCGCGACTCGCGCACGGCTTGCTTGCCCTCGGTCGTGTTCACGATCAACGCGATCTCGTCGTTCTTGATCATGTCGACGACGTGCGGGCGGCCTTCGCGGACCTTGTTGACCCGCCGGCACATGATGCCAGAGTCGAGCAGGACCTGCGCGGTTCCGCCGGTCGCGGCGATCTCGAATCCCCGATCGATCAGCATCCGCGCGAGCTCGACGGCCGCGGGCTTGTCACGGTCGCGCACGCTGATGAAGCACAGCCCGCGCGTCGGCAGCACGACGCCGGAGGCGGCCTGGGCCTTCGCATAGGCTTCGCCGAACGAGTGACCCGTTCCCATCACCTCGCCGGTCGACTTCATCTCGGGTCCGAGGATCGGATCGGCGTCCGGGAACTTCACGAACGGGAAGACCGATTCCTTGACCGAGTAGTACGCGGGAATGCGCTCCTCGGTGTGCCCCTGGGCGAGGAGCGAACGCCCGGTCATCACCCGTGCCGCGATCTTCGCGAGTGGCACGCCGGTCGCCTTCGAGACGAACGGGACCGTGCGCGAGGCGCGCGGATTGACCTCGAGGATGTAGATCACGCCGCCCTGGATCGCGAACTGGATGTTCATCAGGCCGACGACGTTCAAGGCCTTCGCGAGCTTGCGCGTCTGCGCGCGCAACTCCTCCTGGACCTCGGCGGACAGGCCGTTCGGCGGCAGCGAACAGCTCGAATCGCCGGAGTGCACCCCGGCCTGCTCGATGTGCTCCATGATGCCGCCGATCAGCACGTTCTCCCCGTCGGCGATCGCGTCGACATCGACCTCGACCGCGAGGTCGAGGAACCGATCGATCAGTACCGGGCTCGAGTTGGAGACCTTCACCGCGTCGGTGATGTACTGGCGCAGATCGTCCTCGTTGAACACGATCTCCATCGCACGGCCGCCGAGCACGTAACTCGGCCGCACGACCAGCGGGAAGCCGACCTCCCGCGCCATCTGCACCGCCTGTTCCTCGTTGCGCGCGGTCGCGTTGGCCGGCTGCTTGAGCTTGAGCTGCGCGACGAGCTTCTGGAAGCGCTCGCGATCCTCGGCGACGTCGATGCTGTCGGGGGTCGTGCCGATGATCGGTCCGCCGGCGGCGGCGATCGCCCGCGAGAGCTTCAGCGGCGTCTGGCCGCCGTACTGCACGATCACGCCCTCCGGCTTCTCCTTCTCGATGATCTCCATCACGTCTTCGAACGTCAACGGCTCGAAGTACAGACGATCCGAGGTGTCGTAGTCCGTCGACACGGTCTCGGGGTTGCAGTTGACCATGATCGTCTCGAAACCGTCCTCGCGCAGCGCGAGCGCAGCGTGCACGCAGCAGTAATCGAACTCGATCCCCTGGCCGATGCGGTTGGGGCCGCCGCCGAGGATCACGATCTTGCGCCGGTCGGTCGGATCCGCCTCGCACTCTTCTTCGTAGGTCGAGTAGAGGTACGCGGTCGAGGTCGCGAACTCGGCCGCACAGGTGTCCACCCGCTTGTACACCGGGTGTATCCCGAGCTTGCGACGTCGCCCGCGCACCGCGGCGGCGTCGCGATCGACGAGGGCCCCGATCCGCGCGTCGGAGAACCCCTTGCGCTTCAGCGCCCTCAGGCGAACCGCGCCGAGCGACTCGAACCCTTCCTCGCGCAGCCGCCCCTCCTCGCGCAGCAGGTCCTCGATCTGCGCGAGGAACCACGGATCGATCCCGGTCGCCTCGAACACCTGGGCCCGCGACCAGCCCGCGCGCAATGCATCGGCGACGTACAGCAGCCGGGTCGGACCCGGCCAGCGCAGCTCATACGCGAGCTGCGTCGCGGCCTCCTCCGACAGGGGTTGCCGCAGCTGCTCGTCGAAGCCGTCGAAGCCGGTCTCGAGGCTGCGCAGCGCCTTCTGCACCGACTCCTGGAAGGTCCGGCCGATCGCCATCGCTTCACCGACCGATTTCATCTGCGTCGTCAAGCGGGTGTTGGAGCCCGGGAACTTCTCGAACGTGAACCGCGGGATCTTGGTCACGACGTAATCGATCGCCGGCTCGAACGACGCCGGTGTCGCGCCGCCGGTGATCTCGTTGCGCAGCTCGTCGAGCGTGTAGCCGACGGCGAGCTTCGCGGCGATCTTCGCGATCGGAAAGCCGGTCGCCTTCGAGGCGAGCGCCGAGGACCGCGACACCCGCGGATTCATCTCGATCACGACGACCCGTCCGTCGTCCGGGTTGACCGCGAACTGCACGTTCGATCCGCCGGTGTCGACGCCGATCTTGCGCAGGACCGCGATCGAGGCATCGCGCAGCCGCTGCGACTCCTTGTCGGTGAGCGTCTGCGCGGGCGCGACCGTGATCGAATCCCCGGTATGCACCCCCATCGGATCGAGGTTCTCGATCGAACAGACGATGATGCAGTTGTCGTTTCGGTCCCGCACGACCTCCATCTCGTACTCTTTCCAGCCGAGCACCGACTCCTCGAGGAGCACCTCGTTGGTCGGCGAGGCGTCGAGCCCGCGCGCGACGATCGTCTCGAACTCTTCCCGGTTGTAGGCGATCCCGCCGCCGCTGCCACCGAGGGTGAACGACGGGCGGATCACGGTCGGGTAGCCGATCTCCGCCTGCACCGCGAGCGCCTCCTCCATGCTGTGGGCGATGCGCGCCCGCGGGGTCGCGAGCCCGATCTCGGTCATCGCCCGCCGGAACAGCTCCCGATCCTCGGCCATGTCGATCGAGCGCTTGGTCGCGCCGATCATTTCGACGCCGAACCGCTCGAGCACGCCCTCGCGGGCGAGGTCGAGCGCCGTGTTGAGCGCGGTCTGCCCACCCATCGTCGGCAACAGCGCCGCGGGACGCTCCTTCTCGATAATTCGGGCGATCGTGCGCCAGTTCACCGGTTCGATGTAGACCGAGTCCGCCATCTCCGGGTCGGTCATGATCGTCGCGGGATTCGAGTTGACGAGAATGACTCGGAATCCCTCTTGTTTCAATGCTTTACAGGCCTGAGCTCCAGAATAGTCGAACTCACAGGCCTGACCGATCACGATCGGCCCCGCACCGATGATCAGGATGCTGTCGATGTCGGTTCGCTTCGGCACGCGCGTCAGGTCCCCGCGATCTGCGACTTCGAGGAAGATCTAGCTTTAGAATTACTTTGTAACCTATTGATCATAAGATGAATAAAATGCTCAAAAAGCGGACGCATGTCGTGGGGGCCGGGGCTCGCCTCGGGATGCCCCTGGAAGCTGAACGCCGGTCGCTCCGTGTGCGCGATCCCCTGCAACGACCCGTCGAACAACGATCGATGGGTCGCGCGCAGCTCACCAGGCAGACTGCTCTCGTCGACGGCAAAACCGTGATTCTGGCTCGAGATGAACACCCGTCCCGACTCGAGCTCCTGGACCGGGTGGTTCGCACCATGGTGACCGAACTTCATCTTCAAGGTCTTGGCGCCGCACGCCAGCCCGAGGAGTTGGTGTCCGAGGCAGATGCCGAAGATCGGAATGTCGGTCTGCAGGTACTCCCGGATCGCGCGAATCGCGTAATCACAGGGCTCGGGATCGCCGGGGCCATTGGATAAGAAAATACCATCAGGATTCATCTCAAGCACTTGATCTGACGGCGTTTGTGCCGGCACGACCGTCACCCGGCAGCCGTGCTCCGCGAGCAAGCGCAGGATATTGCGCTTGATCCCGAAATCGTAGGCGACCACGTGCAGGCGGTTCTGCGGACGCGGCGGACGCGGATCCGTCCGCCAGATCATCCCATCGTTCCATTGATAGTTGCGGCGGGTCGACACGACCTTCGCAAGATCCATCCCCTTGAGGCCGGGGAACTTGCGCGCCGCGCGGATCGCGTCGGCCTCGTCGATGTTCTCCCCGGTCATGATGCACCCGGCCTGGGCGCCACGCTCGCGCAGCCGTCGCGTGAGCATGCGGGTGTCGATCTCGGCGATCGCAACGACCTTGGAACGGATCAGGAAATCGCCGAGCGACTCGGTCGCGCGCCAGTTCGAGTGCAGTACCGGCAGGTCGCGGATCACGAGACCGGCCGCGAAGATCGCGGAGGACTCGAGATCCTCGGGCGTCGTGCCGGTGTTGCCGACGTGCGGATACGTCAGGGTGACGATCTGACGGCAATAGGACGGATCGGTGAGGATCTCTTGATAGCCCGTCATCGCCGTGTTGAACACCACCTCGCCGGTCGTATTCCCCCTTGCTCCGACGGAAATGCCACGGAAAACGGTGCCATCTTCGAGAGCAAGCACGGCTGGCGTCGTCACTCCGGTGTCCTCGCTTCGCGCGGCAGGCACGCGCAGATGTGCGAAGCGGGAGGTGCTCGCTTGGAGCCGCCTCCCGCTTCTTGATTTCGGTTCGAGCCCATGGATACCGGGCGCGAATATTAGCGGCGCCGGCCTCGCATGTCCATGCCCGGCGCTTGCAGGCGCCCGCCCCTCAAAGGCCGAGCACGTCCTGCATTCGATAGAACCCCGGCGCGCGGCCGACGATCCACGCCGCCGCCCGCAGTGCACCGCGTGCGAAGATCATCCGATCGGTCGCGCGGTGCGTGAGTTCGATCCGCTCCCCGTCGCCCGCGAACAGCACCGTGTGCTCACCGACGACGTCGCCGCCGCGCACCACCGCGAATCCGATCGCGCCGGCGCGGCGCGGACCGACGTCGCCGTGCCGGTCGAACTCGGCGTGCACGGCGAGCGGCTCGCCCCTCGCCGCCGCGACCGCCTCGCCGAGCCGGATCGCGGTTCCCGATGGCGCATCGCGCTTCGCCCGATGATGGGCTTCGAGGATCTCGACGTCGAACGCATCGCCCAAGCTGCGCGCCGCGATCGCCGTGAGCCGCTCGAGCAGGTTCACGCCGATGCTCGTGTTCGGTGCGACCAGCAGCGCGATCCGCGCCGCCGCTTCGCGCAGGACCTCGACCGTCCCCGGGTCGAGCCCCGTCGTGCCGACGACGAGCGGCACGCCCGCCGCCGCGCAGGCGGCGGCATGCCCGGCAACCGCCGGCGCCGCGCTGAAATCGAGCGCGACCGCCACGCCGGCGAGCGCCGCCGCCGCATCGGCGCTCACCCGAACGCCACAGGGCGGCCCATCGAGCACGGCGTCACGGCCGAGACTTGCGCTGTGTTCGGAAGCGACGGCGCCTGCGAGCGCGAACTCCCCGCCTTCGCGCACCGCCCGCAGCACCGCCTGGCCCATGCGCCCGGTGACGCCGAATACGGTCAGCCGATGCATCGCGCGCGCCTAGTGAAGCGCACCGGTGAAGAACTTCTTCACGCCGTCGAAGAACGATTTCTCCCGCGGCTTCTGGCTGCCGTGCTGCAAGGACGCCTCGAAGCGCCGCAACAGGTCCTTCTGTTCGTGGTTCAGATCGACCGGCGTCTCGACGACCACCCGGCAATACAGATCCCCGGTCGCCCCGCCGCGCACCGGCGTCACCCCCTTCGAGCGCAGCCGGAACACGCGCCCGGACTGCGTTTCCGCGGGAATCTTCAGCACGACGTCCGTATCGAGCGTCGGCACGCTGACCGACCCGCCGAGCGCCGCGGTGGTGAAGCTGACCGGCACCTCGCAGGACAGATTGTTCCCGTCGCGCTGGAAGATCGGGTGTTCGCGAACGTGGACCTCGACGTACAGGTCCCCCGAGGGACCGCCGTTGCGCCCCGCCTCGCCTTCGCCGCTCAAACGGATCCGATCCCCCGAATCGACGCCGGCCGGGATCTTCACCGCGAGGGTCTTCTCCTCGCGAACCCGCCCCTGGCCGAAACAGCTGTCGCAGGGATTGGACACGATCTTGCCTCGCCCCTTGCAGCGCGGGCACGGTTGCTGGATCGTGAACATGCCCTGCTGGACGCGTACCTGGCCGTGCCCGCCGCAGGTATCGCAGGTCTTCGGCTGCGAACCCTTGGCGGCACCGCTTCCGCCGCAACTGTGGCATTCGACGAGCGCCGGGATCCGGATCGTCGTCTCCGTCCCGAAAACGGCCTGCTCCAGATCGAGTTCGAGTTCGTAGCGAAGATCGGCACCCCGGAATACCTGCGAGCGGCCGCGCTGACCGCCGGAGAAGATGTCGCCGAACATCTCCCCGAAGATGTCGCCGAACACGTCGCCGACCCCGCCGAAGCCACCCGAGCCGCCGTGGCCCGGATTCAGTCCGGCGTGACCGAACTGGTCGTAGGTCGCCCGCTTCTGCGGATCGGCGAGGATCTCGTAGGCTTCCTTCGCCTCCTTGAATTTGTGCTCGGCCTGCGGATCGTTCGGATTGCGATCCGGGTGATACTTCATCGCGAAGCGTCGATAGGCCTTCTTGATCTCGGCCTCGGTCGCGGTCCGCGATACTTCGAGGATCTGGTAGTAATCCTGCTTCGCCATCACTCACCCACGAAAATATCGCCGCCGGCGCATCGGCGCCGGCGGCTCACCTGGAGATCCGCCTCGTGCGGATCCTCAGGCCTTCTTGCGGTCGTTGTCCTTGACTTCCTCGAACTCCGCGTCGAGCACGTCGTCCTTCTTCGCGTCGGCCCCGCCGGCGGTCCCGCCGCCCGCGGCCTGCTCGTGGCTCTTCTGCAGGATCGAGACCGAGACCTGCTCGAGCGCCTGAGTCCTGCGCTCGATCTCCTCCCGGTCGTCGCCGGCCATCGCGGTCTTCACCGCCGCGATCGCATCGTTCGCCGGTCGCTTCTCGTCCTCGCTGAGCTTGTCCCCGGCATCGCGGACCGCTTTTTCGACCGCATGCACGGTCGCGTCCGCCTTGTTGCGCGCAGCGACCAGTTCGCGGAACTTCTTGTCCTCTTCCGCGTGGGCCTCCGCCTCCGAGATCATTCGCTTGATCTCGGACTCGGACAAACCGCTCGACGCCTTGATCACGATACGCTGTTCCTTGCCGGTCTTCACGTCCTTAGCCGACACGTTCAGGATTCCGTTCGCATCGATGTCGAACGTGACTTCGATCTGCGGCATCCCGCGCGGCTGCGGCGGGATGTCGGTGAGGTCGAAGCGGCCGAGCGATTTGTTGTCGACCGAGCGCTCGCGTTCGCCCTGCAGCACGTGGATCGTCACGCCGGTCTGATTGTCGTCGGCGGTCGAGAACGTCTGAGTCGCCTTCGTCGGGATCGTCGTGTTCTTCTCGATGACCTTGGTCATCACGCCGCCGAGCGTCTCGATGCCGAGGGACAGCGGCGTCACGTCGAGGAGCAACACGTCCTTCACGTCGCCCGCGAGCACGCCGCCCTGGATCGCGGCGCCGACCGCGACCGCCTCGTCCGGGTTCACGTCCTTGCGCGGCTCCTTGCCGAAGAGATCCTTCACCGCCTTCTGCACGAGCGGCATGCGCGTCTGACCGCCGACCAGGATCACCTCGCTGATCTCGCCGATCGACAGGCCCGCATCCTTCAGCGCCGTCCGGCACGGTCCGATCGTCTTCTGCACGAGGTCCTCGACCAGCGACTCGAGCTTCGCGCGGGTCAGCTTCAGGTTCAGGTGCTTCGGTCCCGACTGGTCCGCGGTGATGTACGGCAGGTTGATCTCGGTCTGCTGGCTCGAGGACAGCTCGATCTTTGCCTTCTCGGCCGCTTCCTTCAGCCGCTGCATCGCGAGCGGATCTCGGCGCACGTCGATACCGCTCTCCTTCTTGAATTCGTCGGCGATGTAATTGATCACGCGCAGGTCGAAGTCCTCGCCGCCGAGGAACGTATCGCCGTTCGTCGACAGCACCTCGAACTGCCGTTCGCCGTCGACCTCGGCGATCTCGATCACCGAGATGTCGAACGTACCGCCGCCGAGGTCGTACACCGCGATCTTGCGGTCCCCGCCGGTCTTGTCGAGCCCGTAGGCGAGCGCCGCCGCGGTCGGCTCGTTGATGATCCGCTTGACGTTCAGGCCCGCGATCCGGCCGGCGTCCTTCGTCGCCTGACGCTGCGAGTCGTTGAAGTAGGCCGGCACCGTGATCACTGCATCGGTGACGGTCTCGCCGAGGTAGTCCTCGGCCGTCTTCTTCATCTTCATCAGCACGCGCGCGGAGACCTCCGGCGGCGCCATCTTCTTGCCCTGGGCCTCGACCCAGGCATCGCCGTTGTCCGCCTTCACGACGGTGTAGGACACCATGCTCATGTCCTTCTTCACGACGTCGTCGGTGAACTTGCGGCCGATCAGGCGCTTCACCGCGGCCAGCGTGTTCTGGGGATTGGTGACCCCCTGGCGCTTGGCCGATTGCCCGACGAGCACTTCTCCGTCCTTCGTGAAGGCGACGATCGACGGCGTCGTCCGGTCACCCTCGCTGTTCTCGATGACCTTCGGCTTGCCTGCCTCCATGATCGCGACGCAGGAATTGGTCGTGCCGAGATCGATGCCAATCAATTTCGCCATGTTGTAACCCTCTCGAAGAATGCGGATGTCTGCGGCCTGACTTGGGGATTTCGCCGCCTATTTCAATCCGGGCGCGTCAACCCGGTCGATGCCCGGTCGCGCCCGTCCCGGCACCGCGGCTGACGACGACCCGCGCCGGGCGCAACAGTCGGCCGTTCAGCGAATACCCCTTCTGGACGACCTCGAGCACGGTGTCCGGCGGGACCGCATCGCTGTCCCGCGCGACCATCGCTTCGTGCCAGGCCGGGTCGAATGACCGACCGGCCGGATCGATCACCTCGATCCCCGCCTTCTCGAACGCGCGATACAGCTGGCGCAAGGTCGCCTGGATGCCCTCCAGATGGGCGGAGGCGCCGCCGGCGGCCGCCGCGCTGGTCGCCGCCTCCAGCGCATCGGCGACGGTCACGAGATCCTGCGCGAATCGCTCCACCGCGAACTTGCGCGAATTCTCGAGTTCGCGCTCGGATCGCCTGCGGAAGTTCTCGATCTCCGCCACCGAACGCAGATAATGGTTCCAGTTCTCCTCGGCCTTGGCCTGGGCGGCGGCAAGCGCGGCATCGGTCGCGGCGGCGGCCGGCGTGGCGGACGGCGAATCGGCCGGAGCCTGCGCCTCGGATTGCTTGGGGTCGTTCACGGTCACCGGGTCCTCGCAATTGGATCGATCGGATGGGCACGCCCGGGAGGGACGCACCCCTACGTCGACGGATTGGGGACTATTTGCGGGAATTCAAGGCGGAGCCGAGGAGCTTCGCGGTCACGTCGACGATCGGGATCACGCGCTCGTAGGCCATCCGGGTCGGCCCGATGATCCCGAGCACGCCGATCACCCGGTTGTCGACCCGGTAGGGCGCGGCGACGACGCTGATGTCGTCGAGGATCCGGTAGCCCGACTCCTGGCCGATGAAGATCTGGATCCCCTCGCCGTGCAGGCACCCGTCCAGCAGGCGCAGGATCGCATGCTTCTCGTTGAACGCGTCGAACACGCGCCGCAGGCTCCCGACGTTCGACAGCTCGGCGAAGTCCAGCAGGTTCGTCTCGCCGGCGATCACGCACTCGACGTTCGGCGAGTCCGGCGGCTCGAACACCTTCTGGGCCATCTGGATCGCGTCGAGCATCAGGCGGTTCATGTGCTGCTGCGCGTCCTCGAGCTGCGCGACCAGTCGCGAGCGAACCTCGGCGAGCGTTCGGCCCGCGAAGGCCTCGTTCAGGTAGGTCGCCGCCCGGCGCAGTTCCTCGGCCGAGTACTGCCGGTCGAGGTGCACGATCCGGTTCTGCACCTCCCGGTCGTTCATCACCATGATCGCGAGCGCCCGCCGGTCGGACAACGCGATGAACTCGATCTGGGTGAGCGCGACGTAGCTCGGATTGGGCACCGTGACCACGCCCGCCATGTGGGTCACGTTCGAGAGCATCTGCGAAGCCGTCTGAACGAGCGAGCGCCCCGACGCCGCGTCCTTGACCAGGCGCCGCTCGATCTGTTCGACCGCGCCGCTTTCCGGCGGCTGCAGTTTCAGGAGCGTGTCGACGAAGAATCGATAGCCTTTCGGGGTCGGAATCCGCCCGGCCGAGGTGTGCGGCGACGCGACGAAACCGAGCGCCTCGAGGTCCGCCATCACGTTGCGGATCGTCGCCGACGACAGGTTCAGGCCCGAATCGCGCGACAGCGTCCGCGAGCCGACCGGCTGACCGTCGCGGATGTAGTTCTCGATCAGCGCCTTCAGCAGGACCTGGGCGCGATCGCTCAGCGCGTCCTCGCCTTCGTCCGGGGTGTTGCGTCCGATAGCCATCGCGCTTGAACGTAGCGACCCGCCCCTCCCGAAGTCAAGCCCGGCGATTGGCGGGGGATCGTCGCGCGTTTGCCGCGTGACCGCACCGCGTCGCCGTGCTACAACGAGGTTCGCTTATGCCGTACCCGTTCCAGTCCGTCGCGCTGGTTGGCAACGCCCGCGACATGCGCGTCGCCGACTGCATGCTGAACCTCGCCGAGCACCTCGGCCGGCGCGGCGTGCGGCTGCTCGTTGCGCCCGAGGTCGGCCTCGATTTCCCCGCGGGCCTCGTGTCGCGCTGCGCGCCGGACGGTTTCGCCGAGGGAGCGGACCTCATCATCGCGATCGGCGGTGACGGTACCCTGCTCTACGCGGCGAGCCTCGTCGCGACGCGGCCGGTCCCGCTGCTCGGGGTGAACCGCGGGCGGCTCGGATTCCTGACGGACGTGAGCGCCGCGTCGATGCTCGAGGACGTCGATTCGGTCCTCGAAGGCCGCTACGTCGAGGATCGCCGGTCGCTCGCCGCCGCCCGTCTCGAGCGTGCCGACGGCACCGCAACGACCGCGCTCGCGCTCAATGACGTGGTCGTGAACAAGCGCGAGACCGGCCACTTGCTGGACTTCGAGACCTCGATCGACGGGCGGTTCGTGAACTCCCACGGCGGCGACGGGATCGTGGTCGCGACCGCGACCGGTTCGACCGCCTACGCGCTATCCTGCGGCGGCCCGATCATCGAACCCGATCTCGACGTCTGGGTGCTCGCGCCGATCAGCCCGCACACCTTGAGCGACCGGCCGATCGTGGTGCGTGCCGGCAGCCGGATCTCGATCCAGATCACGGAGCGCGCCTCCGCGGCCGCCCAGGTCACCTGCGACGGCACCGCGATCGGCGACCTGCGGCCGGGGGATCGGCTCACCGTCGAGGGATCCGCGAGCGCGATCACCCTGCTGCATCCGCCGGGCTACGACTATTACCGCCTGCTGCGCTCGAAGCTGCACTGGGGACGCGGCGGCTTCGACGAAGACCCGCGCGACTGAAGGGGACGCGCTTGCTCACGGACCTGCACCTGCGCGACTTCGTGATCGTCGAGGAGGCGCAACTCGCGATCGATCCGGGCATGACCGCGCTCACCGGCGAAACCGGTGCCGGCAAGTCGATCGTCGTCGATGCGCTGTCGATGATCGCCGGCGGCCGCGCGTCCGGGGACGTCGTGCGCGAGGGCGCCGAGCGCGCCGAGGTCGCGGCGACCTTCGCCGCGCTCCCCCCGGCGGCGCTCGCGTGGCTCGAGGACCAGTCGATCGCGCACGACGGCGAGGTGCTCGCCCGGCGCGTGGTCGGCGCCGACGGACGGTCGCGGGCCTACCTGAACGGTCAGCCGGTGCCGCTGCAATCGATGCGCCAGTTCGCCGATCTGCTGATCGACGTGCACGGACAACAGGAATTCCAGCAACTGGTCTCGCGAGACGCCCAGCGCTCGCTCCTCGACGAGCACGCCGCCGCGACCGGGATCCTCTCGCGCGTCGCCGCGCTCCACGCGAGCCTGCGAGACGGCGAGCGCGAACTCGAGGCGCGCCGCGCCGTGGCTGCGAACGCCGACGCCCGCCGCGACCTGTTGCGCTTCGAGATCGCCGAACTCGGGGACGCGCTGAACGGCGTCACCGACATCGCGGCGCTGTTCATCGAGCGCAAGCGGATCGCCGACCGCGGGCGGCTCGCGCAAGCCGCCCGCGCGGCGCTCACGCTCTGCTACGACGGCGAGGACGGCAGCGCGCACGATCTGCTCGCGCGCGCCCTGGCGGCGCTGCGCCCGACGACCGCGACCGATCCCGACCTGCACGCGGTCGCCGGGCAGCTCGAGAGCGTCGCGATCGAACTGCGCGAGGCGGCCGATACGCTGCGCCGCTACCTGGAAGCCCTCGACGTCGACCCCGCCAGTCTGGAGGAGACCGAGCGACGCGCTGCCGTGCTCGAGGACCTCGCGCGCAAGCACCGCGTACGACCCGAGGAGTTGCCCGCGCGCGCGGGTGCGCTCGCGCGCGAGCTCGACGGCCTCGAGACCTCCGTGGCCGACCTCGCACAGCTCGAGGAGCGCTGCGCCGCGCGCCGCGCGCAATACGGCCAGACCGCCGGCGAGCTCAGCGCGGCGCGACGCGCAGCCGCCACCGATCTGGCGAAGCGGATCACCGCGCTGATGCAGCCGCTCGGCATGCCGGGCGGCCGCTTCGAGATCGCGCTGGTCACGGACACCGGTTCCTGCGCGGCCCATGGCCAGGACGCGGTCGACTTCCTGGTCGCCGCGAATCCCGGCCAGACGGCGAAGCCGATCGCGCGAGTCGCCTCCGGCGGCGAACTGTCGCGGATCGGGCTCGCGATCCAGGTGGCCGCGGCCGCCCGCACCCGCACCGCGTGCCTGGTGTTCGACGAGGTCGACACCGGCGTCGGCGGCGCGACCGCCGAGATCGTCGGACGCCAGCTGCGCGCGCTCGCGCAGACCGGTCAGGTGCTGTGCGTGACCCACCTGCCGCAAGTCGCCTCGCAGGCGCACGCCCAGTGGCGGGTCGCGAAGGAATCGAACGGTCGGTCCACCCGCGCACGGATCGAGCGCCTGGACGAGGCCGGTCGCGTCGAGGAGATCGCTCGCATGCTCGGCGGCGTGGAAGTGAGCGCGCAGGCTCGCGCGCATGCCCAGGAAATGCTCGGCCGGGGCGCCGAAGCCCGGACGCCGCGGCCGTCGAAGCGCTCGCGCCCCGCCCGCTGAGGGCTCAGCGGTGTTTCTGGTGCGGGCAGTTCGGCTTGCGGCAGTGGCCGTAGAGCGTCAGCGAGTGATCGCGCATCTCGAACCCCATCCGCTTCGCGACCGCCTGTTGCCGCTCCTCGATGCCGCCGTCGATGAATTCCTCGACGCGCCCGCAGTCGATGCACAGGATGTGATCATGGTGGGCGCCCTGGTTCAGTTCGAATACCGCGGTGCCACCCTCGAAATGATGGCGAGTGACGAGCCCGGCCGCCTCGAACTGCGTCAAGACCCGATACACCGTCGCGAGTCCGATGTCCTGGCTCGCATCGAGCAGTTTCTTGTAGATGTCCTCCGCGCTCATGTGGCGCGGGGATCCTTCCGCGAGGATGTCGAGGATTTTCAGCCGCGGGACCGTCACCTTGAGGCCCGCGCTGCGCAGCCCGGTGGTCTCTGCCGAGGGGTTCGCTTTCTGCCGCTGCGCCATATCGCCTCATCCGGTATGATCGTGCATCGATTATCAACCATTTGCGGATCGCATACCACCTTGAAGAGACATCTCGTTCGCGCCGCCATCGCCGCGTGCCTCCTGTCGTTGACGACGGCCTGCGTCTATCGGATCAACATTCAGCAGGGCAATTACCTCGAACAGGCGGCCGTGAATCAGATCAAGCCCGGGATGACCCGCAGCCAGGTGCGCTATCTGCTCGGCACGCCGCTCGCGACGAATCCGTTCGACGATACGCGCTGGGACTACGTGTACTACTTCAAGGTGGGACACAGCGAACACGTCGACGAGCGCCGGGTCACGGTGTTCTTCGACGGCGACAAGGTCGACCGGATCATCAAGCCGCCGGACGCGGTCGCCGCCGCGCAGGAGCGGCGGCTCGCGAAGATCAAGAACGGGCGGATCTACTAGCGGCGGCCGCCCGCCGGCGGCGCGCGCTCTTCGGATCCTCGCGCAGCGGCCGGTAGATCTCGACCCGATCGCCGTCGCGCAGCGGCGCGTCGGCCCGCACGAGCCGCCCGAACACGCCGACCGCGGCATCGAAATCCACACCGGCGAACGCCGGATCGGCGCTCGCACGGGCGAGTGCGTCGCCGACGGTCGCGGGCGCGTCGATCACGTAGGATTTCACGATCGCGCGGCTCGCCTCGGCGACCACGACCTCGATCAGCATCGGCCCGCGAGCGGCGAGCGAACCGAGTACACCGCGCGCGCGCGCGCGACGAACGCCTCGACGATCGTCGCGCACAGCGCCTCGAATATCGGATTCAGCGCGGCCGAGGTGAGCAGGCTCCGGAATTCGAAGTCGACGCGGAAGCTCACGCGCGAACCGCCGTCGGGCAGCGTCTCGAAGCGCCAGTGCCCGGTGAGGCGCCGGAACGGACCGCGCACGAGGCGCATCAGGATCTCCTCGCCCGGCGTCGACGCATTGCGGGTCGTGAATTCCGTCCGCAGCAGGCCCCGCGCGATGCTGATCGAGGCCAGCACTTCCCCGGGAGCCGCCGGTTCGACGTGCGCCGCCGTACACCACGGAAGGAATTGCGGATATCGTTCGACGTCGCTGACCAGGTCGTACATCTGCCGCGCCGTGTACGGCACGGTCGAACTGCGTTCGACAACCTTCAATCGTTCCTCCGATGCGCTCGGGCGCGGTAACCGGTGATTCTCCGGCAAAAGCCCGGGCGCGACAACGCGGCACCCGGTACACTTGGCAAGCGCATGAAAACTGAGGAGAAAATCCCACCGATCGCGGTGAACCGCAAGGCACGCTTCGACTATTTCATCGAGGAGCGCTACGAGGCGGGCATCGCCCTGCTCGGCTGGGAAGTGAAGAGCCTGCGCGCGGGCAAGGCGCAGATCACCGAGGCCTACGTGTACCTGAAAGATGGCGAGGCCTTCCTGTTCGGCGCGCACCTGACGCCGCTCACCTCCGCCTCGACCCACGTCGTCGCGGATCCGACCCGCACCCGCAAGCTCCTGCTGAGCCGCCGCGAGCTCGATCACCTGGTCGGCGCGGTGGAACGCCGCGGCTACACGCTCGTGCCGCTCGAACTCTACTGGAAGAGCGGCCGCGCGAAGCTCGCGATCGGGCTCGCGAAGGGCAAGAAGCAGCACGACAAGCGGGCGACCGAGAAGGCTCGCGACTGGCAGCGCGACAAGAGCCGGATCATGAAGGCGATGCGTCGCTGAGCCCCCGCCGGGTTGCAGAACCCGGTGCCGGCGCCGGGCCCCTTGATAATCCACGGCGCGCCCCGATGCTCGCGTTCGAGGCGTCGAGCGGTTAGACTGGCGCCTCGACTTGGGGCCGACCGGTTTCGACAGGGGTGCTGAAACTCCAGGTGCGTACCGAGGTGCAGGTTACCTCGTTAAACTGACTTGCAAACTCATAGTTGCCAACGAAGACAACTACGCTCTAGCCGCCTAATCGCGGCTGAACCTCGACCGGCCCGTGCTGGTGCGAACGGCTCGAGGGTAGCGCTCACCAGCTAGCGGAATGCACGGGTCCTGGGTGGATCCCGCGAATCGTCACAGGGCTGGTCGCCGGCTTTCCCTGCCCGTCGGGTAGCCGGAGACGAGAACAATAGACTGGGCTACGTACGTAGGTCTTGGAACGTAGGGCTTCTGGACGGGGGTTCGATTCCCCCCGGCTCCACCATTTTTTTTCACGGCCTGTGCCCGCAGGCCGGCGCGGCATCGGATGATCAGATCGTGGCGGTCCGCTAGAGCCGCCGGCATACGCCGAGCCGGAGCGTCAGCCTCCCGCGAGCCATCCGGCGCGCCGCGTGAAATCGCCGAATCGTTCGCCGTCGTGGCGCGCCGTTGCATACGCCGCGAGCACCGGCTCGAGCGCCGCGAGGATCTCGGCATCCGCGAGGTTCTCGCGGTAGAGCACGTTCAAGCGCGAGCCATCCGCCGCGCCCCCGAGCATCAGGTTGTACCTTCCCGGGCCCCGTCCCACGAGACCGATCTCCGCGAGGTACGGCCGCGCACACCCGTTCGGACAACCGGTCATGCGGATCGTGAACGGCTGCTCCTCGAGCCCGTGCCGCGCGAGGATCGCATCGATCCGGGTCACGAGGTCCGGGAGGTACCGCTCGCTCTCGGCGAGCGCGAGACCGCAGGTCGGCAGAGCGACGCAGGCCATCGCGCCCCGGCGCAGCGGCGAGACCGCGCGTCCGACGCGATGCGCATCCAGGATCTGCTCGATCTGCGCTCGCTCGGCCTCGCTCGCACGGGCGATCACGAGATTCTGGTTCGGCGTGATCACGAAGCGACCGGACTCGGCGAAGTCCTCGAGACCCGCGATCGCGGCGAGCGCGGATTTCAGAGCGCTGCCGTCGCGATCGGCGACGCGACCGTTCTCGACGTACAGCGTGAGGTGGTGCAAGCCGTCCGCGCCACGCGTCCAGCCGGGTTCGTCGTCGTGGGTCACGAATGCGAACGGACGGGCCGGCTCGAGCGGGGCGCTCATCCGCCGCCCGATCTCGGCCTTGAACCAATCGAGTCCGCGCGCGTCGATCGTGTACTTCAGGCGGGCGCGCCTGCGGTTCGAGCGATCGCCGAAATCGCGCTGAGTCGTGAGGACCGCCTCGGCGACCTCGAGCAGGCGATCGGCGGAACAGTATCCGAGCACGTCGCCGACGCGCGGATAGGTGTCCGACTCTCCGTGGGTCATGCCCATGCCGCCGCCAGCGAGCACGTCGTAGCCCCGGATCGCGCCGTCCCGCACGATCGCGACGAAGCCGAGGTCCTGCGCGAACACGTCGACGTCGTTCGCCGGCGGCACGGCGATCGCGATCTTGAACTTTCGCGGCAGGTACGTCGCGCCGTAGATCGGCTCATGCTCGGGTTCGCCGCCGCGCGCGCGCTCTTCCCCGATGAAGATCTCGCGCCACGCGCCGGTCCGCGGCAGGAAATGCGCCGACAGCCGCGTCGCGGCCTCGGCCGCCTCCGCGTGCGCGCGCGAGCGATACGGATTCGCGGCGGCCATCACGTTGCGGTTGACGTCGCCGCAGGCCGCGATCGTGTCGAGCAGCGCGGCGTCGATCGCCTGCAGCGCGGCGCGCACGTTGCTCTTGATGATCCCGTGGAACTGGATCGTCTGGCGGGTGGTGAAGCGCAGGCTGCCGTTCGCGCGCTCGGTCGCGAGCTGGTCGAGCGCGCGGTACTGGCGCGGCGTCAGCACGCCCGCCGGGATGCGCAATCGCGCCATGAACGCATAGGCGCGATCGAGCTGGCGCTTCGCACGCTCCGGCCGCAGGTCCCGATCGTCCTGCACGTACATCCCGTGGAACTTCACCAGCTGGCTCGCGTCCTCGCTCAATCCGCCGAACGCGGTTTGATCCAGCTCCTCGCCGAGCGTGCCCCGCAGGAAGCGGCTATCCGCCTTGATCGTCTCGTTGCGGGATGGCGGCGCGACGGCGGCGTCGCCGGCGCGTTCGGCCGATGCGGCGACCGGCGTCACGCGCCCTGGCTTCGGGGTCACGTCATCCATCAGTACACGTCCTTCCGGTATCGACCGGCCGTGATCAGCTCATCCAGCGCCGGCTGCCCGAGGATCCGCACCAGGGTCGCATCGACGTCGCGCGCCATCGACCGCGCGTCGCCGCACAGGTAGAGCGTCGCGCCCTCCGCGAGTCGAGCGCGCAGCGCGTCGCGACGTTCCCACAGCAGGTGCTGCACGTAACGCTTCTCCGGTTGATCGCGTGAGAACGCGAGATCGACCTCGCCCAGCACGCCGGACTTCAGCCACGCCTGGATGTCGAGCTGGTAGAGGAAATCGTGCGTGAAGCGGCGGTGCCCGAACATCAGCCAGGACCGACCGCGCGCGCCGATCGCCTCGCGCTCCTGCAGGAACGCTCGGTACGGCGCAATGCCCGTCCCGGCACCGATCATCACGATCGGCGCGTCGGGATCCTCCGGCAATCGGAACTGCGGATTCGCTTTGACCCGGACCGGCAGCGTATCGCCGACGGCGAGGCGCCCCGCCACGAGGCCGGACGCGACGCCGGTCCGCGAACGTCCCGCGCTCTCGTAGGCCACCTTCGCGATCGCCAGATGCGCCGCCTCGCCGACGATCTTCTGCGAGGACGCGATGGAGTAGTAACGGACCGAGAGCTTGCGCAGCAGGCGCAGCAGGTCCGCGCCCGTGAGCCGATGCGGGAACGCCTCGAGGAGGTCGATCACCTGCCGACCGGGGATGAACTGCGCGCGTGCAGCCTCATCGGCGGCGAGCGCGAGCACGCGGTCGTCGCCGGTGATCGCCCCGTAATCCGCGATCAGCTTCGCGGTCAGCGTGGCGAGGTCGCGCTCGCGGATCAACGCGTCGCGCACCGCCTGGTCGCCGGCGAGCCCGGTCGCCGCGAGGATCGACTCCGCGAGCGCCGGGTCGTTGCGCGGCATCAGCGCGAGTGCGTCGCCCGGCTGATAGTCGAGACCCGAACCGGTCAGGTCGATTTCGAGATGCCAGGTCTCGCGCTCCAACCATGACGAACCGATCGGGTGGAGCGCCGCAACCGGGGCATCGACTCGCTCCGGCTTGGCCGTTCCCGCACCGTCGGTGCGGTGGAAGTCGACGTGGATCACCGACCCCGCGTCCGTCGGCGGCGCGAACGCCGCGAGCACCCGGTCGACGAAGGACGCCGCCGGCGCCTCGTAGTCGAGATCGCAGTCGACGCGCGCCGCAATGCGGATCCCGCCGAGCCCCTCGAGGCGCGCGTCGATCCGCTTGCCGATCGCGCAGAACTGCGCATAGGCGGAATCGCCGAGCGCCAGCACCGCGAAGCGCACGCCGTCGAGGCGCGGCGCGTCATCCGCGGCCAGCGCGCGCAGGAACGGCGCGGCGCGCTGCGGTGCCTCGCCTTCGCCCCAGGTCGAGGCGATCACCAGCAGGTTCGGCGACTCGGCGAGCGCGCTCACCGATGCATCGGCCATGTCGAGCACGCGGGGCGCGAAGCCGCGCCGCGCCGCGTCCCGTTGCGCCGCGTGGGCGAGCGCCTCGGCGTGACCCGACTCGGTCGCGTAGAGGATCGTGAGCTTCGTCCGCGCAACCGGTGCGGCCACGGGCGCCGGCCCTTCGCGCTGCGCGGCGTCGATGCCGGCGAGGAATCCGGCGAGCCATGCCCGCTGATCGCGGGACGCGCGCGCGAAGATCGCGTTCAGACCCGCGATGTCCTCCGCGTCGAACGGTGCGGAGCGTGGCAGGATCGCGCTGCGGCTCATCACAGCGCTCCGACGCGGCGCGCCGCGCGCTCCGGGGGCGCGAGCATCGCGCCGAGCGCCGCGACCGCGCCGATCACCACGAGGGTCGCGGCCGGCGGCAGCCCGCGGGCGACGCCGGCGGCCTCCCCGAGCGTGGTGTGGACCACCCGTTCGCGCGGCGTGGTCGCATCGAGCATCAGGGCCACGGGATCCGTGACCGGCCGTCCCCCCTCGATCAGCATCGCGGCGATCCGGCCGAGGTGCCGGCGCGCCATGTACAGGACCAGGGTGTCCGCGGCGCGTCCCAGCGTTCGGAAATCGACGTCCGTTCCGTCCGGGCCGGCCTCGCCGGTCGCGAACACGACGCTGCGCGCGACGCCACGATGGGTGATCGGCACGAGGGCGGCACTGGTCGCACCGATGCCCGCCGAGATCCCGGGCACGACGCGGAACGCGATCCCCGCCGCAGCCAGCGCAAGGCACTCCTCGCCACCGCGCCCGAACACGAACGGATCCCCGCCCTTCAGCCGCAGCACGCGCGCTCCCCGGCGGGCGTGCGCGATCAGCTGCTCGTGGATCGCCCACTGCGGCGTGCGGGCACCGCCGGCGCGCTTGCCGGCCGCGATCCGCAGCCTCCTCGAGGGTGCCAGCGCGAGGATCTCGGGCGACACCAGCGCATCGTGCACGATCACGTCCGCGGTCTCGATCGCATGCAGCGCCGCGAGCGTGAGCAGCGCCGGATCACCGGGACCTGCCCCCGCGAGCCACACCGTGCCGGGTACGAACTCCGGATGACGGATCATGCGAGCCATCCCCGCTCGGTCGCGAGCGCCTCGATGCGCCGGGCGGTCTCCGACGGCGCGACGCCGGCGTCGCGCCAGCCATCGCGCAAGCGGCGAACGAGGGCGACGCGCTCGCCCCACTCCTCGCCGAACCGCGCGCCGAGGTGCGCGCGAATCACGCGCGCGAGTCCCGGCGCGGCCCCGGCGGTCGAGACGGTGAGCAACAGGTCGCCGCGACGAACCTGCGCCATCGAGTGGAAATCGCACGACGCCGGTGAGTCCTCCACGTTCACGAGCACCCGGGCCGCGCGCGCCCGCTCGGCCAGCCCACGCGCCGCGTCGGGCGCCAGGTCCACGATCCACAGCGCATGCAGGGTCGACAGGAGCGGCTCACAGGCCGGGGCGTCCGGGAACCCCTGCGCCTCGTCGGCCCCCGCCGCGCGCAGGGCCGCCAGGCGGCGCGCCGCCCGTTCCCCGGTCCCCACGACGGCGAGGCGCGTGCAACGCGGATCGAGGGCGATCGGGATCATCGAGAATTCCATCCACGCAAGGAGTGAGTAAAAAATTCTATGTAATCGCGCTTTGTTCTGCAAAAAAAGATCTTTTTTACTGTTATTTCGTAGATAATAGGATTTTTTATTATTTCGCAGGACGACGGCAGCATGATCGACACCCCTCGAACGGCCTCGCTCGACGAGATCGACCGGGCGATCCTGCGCCTGCTCGCGCGCGATGCGACGACCCCGTTGACCGCGATCGCCGCAGCGGTCGGGTTGTCCACCACACCGTGCTGGAAGCGCATCAAGCGCCTGGAGGAGTCCGGGGTGATCCTCGGCCGGGTAGCGCAGCTGTCACCCGAACAGCTCGGCTACCCCGTCTCGGTGTTCGTGTCGGTCGAGGCCGCGGACCACTCGGTCGAGTGGTTGCGGCGCTTCGCGGAGGTCGTCGCAGCGATGCCGGAAATCGTCGGCGCCTGGCGCATGAGCGGCGACGTCGACTATCTGCTCCACGTGATGACGCCGGACATTCCCGCGTACGACGCGTTCTACCGCCGGCTGATCACCGCAGTCCCGATGCGCAACGTCAGTTCCCGCTTCGCGATGGAGCGGATGAAGTCCGCCCCGCCGCCGATCTAGCGCCGGCTGGCCGCGGCGGCGGCGCGAGTCAGCGGTCCGGACTCCTTGATCCGCTTCAGGCCGATCGTCGTCGAGAAGCGCGCCACCCCCGGCAGCCGGCACAGCTCGTCACGCAACAGCGAGTCGAGCTGCTCCACGTCGGCACTCACGACCTTCAGGAGATAATCCTGCTCGCCGGCGGTCGTGAAGCATTCGATGATCGCCGGATGATCACGCACCGCGCGCTCGAATTCGCCGTGCCGTCCGAACTCGACCCGGACCTGGACGAACGCGATCAGGTTCAAACCGAGCGCCCGCGGATCGATCGACGCGTGGTAGCCGCGGATCACCTGGCGCCGCTCGAGCTCGCGCACCCGATTCCAGCACGGGGTCTTCGACAGCGCGACGCGCTCGGCGAGCGCGGCGAAAGGTTGGCGCGCGTCCCCTTCGAGCGCCTCGAGGATCGAGAAATCGTGACTGTCCATCGGCGCAACTCCGCAGGGGATCGAAAAGAATGATATCCCTGTCAATTTTGATTTTTCCATCTTTTGTTCTTTTCATGGGCGAATCCATCGCGAACAACGGGACATTGATCCGCGTGAATCGGCTTATTCTCTGTGCAACCTAATCAACGTCGTTGATTCATCGAGTTACAGGAACTATCCGATGTCGTTTGAGAATCTCCTCCCGCGTCCTCCCGACCCGATGCTCGGATTGATCCAGCAGGTCGCGTCGGATCCGAGGGAAGGGAAAATCGACTTGGGTGTGGGCGTTTATCAGGACGCCGAAGGTCGCACGCCGGTGTTCGATTCGGTGCAGCAGGCGGAAGCCACGCTGTGCCGGACCCAGTCGACGAAGGCCTACCTCGGCGCCGGCGGCGACGCCGGTTACGTCGAGCGGCTCGGAGCCGAAGCGCTCGGTGGCGGACACGGACTGGGGGGACTGCAGACCATCGGTGGCACCGGTGCGCTGCGCCTCGCGGGCGAACTCCTCGCCCGGGGCTTGCCCGATCGGCGGATCTGGATCGGCCAGCCGACCTGGAGCAATCACGAGCCGCTGCTGCGCGCCGCCGGTCTGCGGATCGCCCATCGCGATCTCACCGATCCGTCGCGCGGAACGCTGCGCCACGAGGCGCTGCTCGACGCGTTGCGCGAGGCGCCCGCCGGCGATGCGTTCCTGGTGCAGGCGGTCGGCCACAATCCGACCGGGATCGATCCGGATCCCGCGCTGTGGGAGGCGTTCGCCGACGTCGCCGTCGCCCGCCGGCTCGTGCCGCTCGTGGATCTCGCGTACCAGGGTCTCGGAGCCGGCTGGCGCGAGGACGCCGCGCCGATCGCCCCCTTGCTCGAGCGGGTGCCGCAGCTGCTGATCGCGTATTCCTGCGACAAGAACTTCGGCCTGTACCGCGAGCGCGTCGGCGCGCTGTTCTACCGCGGCGCGAACGCCGAGGAAACCGCCGGACTCCGGGATCATCTGCTCGCGATCGCGCGCGTGAGCTATTCGATGCCGTCGGACCATGGCGCGGCGGTCGTGCGCACGATCCTCGGCGACCCTCGGTTGCGGTCCGGCTGGCTTGCCGAACTCACCGCGGCCCGGGATCGGGTCGCTCGGATCCGCACGACGCTCGCCCGCCGCGGCCGCATCGGCGGGGTCGACTTCGCAGCGCTCGGCGCAGGCCGCGGCCTGTTCGCGCAGTTGCCGCTCTCGGCCGCCGCGATCCAGCGCCTGCAGGCGCAGCACGCGGTCTACCTCGCGCCGTCCGGCCGCATGAATCTCGCCGGACTCAACGACCGCAATCTCGAGCGATTCCTCGCGGCGCTCGACGCCGTGCAGCGCCGGTCCGCGGCCTGACGCGCGCGGGGCGTCCGGCGCGAACCGTCCCGCGCGCGGTCAGCCCGGACCGCTCTGCGCCTGGGCGCGTGCGACCTGCGCGGTGATCGCGAGGGCCACTTCCAGCGCCGCGAGGCCCTCCTCGCCGGTCACCGGCGGCGACGAGCCGCTCGAGGCGGCGGCGAGGAATGCGGCGATCTCGTCGCGCAGCGCATCGCTCGCCTCGTAACTGGTCTCGTCGATCGCGACCGCCGGCGTGCCGTCGGTCGTTCGCCCAGGATCCTTGCGGATCAGCGTGCGCACCTTCTGGTGCAGATCGACCGACACGTACGCGTCGTCCTGGAACAGCCGGAGCTTGCGTTCGGTCTTCATGCTGACCCGACTCGCGGTGGCGTTCGCGACGCAACCGTTCGCGAATCGCAGCCGGGCGTTCGCGATGTCGATCTCTCCGGAGAACACACGGGTCCCGACGGCATCGACCGACACGACCGGCGAGCGCACGATGCTGAGGATCAGGTCGATGTCGTGGATCATCAGGTCGAGCACCACGTCGACGTCCGTGCCGCGCGCCTTGAACGGCGCGAGCCGCGCGGATTCGATGAACCGCGGCACCGTCAGGATCGGCTGCAGCGCGCGCATCGCCGCGTTGAAGCGTTCGAGGTGCCCGACCTGCAGGATCCGTCCACGGCGTTTCGCGATCGCGATCAGGTCGCGCGCCTGCTCGACCGTGACCGTCATCGGCTTTTCGACGAGCACGTGCGCGCCACCCTCGAGGAAATCCCTCGCGATCGCATGATGCATCGGCGTCGGCGTCACGATGCTGACCGCGTCGATCCGTCCGATCAGCGCCCGATGGTCGGGGTACGCCGCGACGCCGAGCTCGCTCGACACGGCCTCGCGCGCGCCGGCGTCGGGATCGACGATGCCGACCAGCGTCGAGTTCTCGAGGCTCGCGTATTTCTGCGCGTGAAATCGCCCGAGGTAACCCGCACCGATGACCGCGGTCCGCATCATCGCGCCGCCCGGGCGGCGGCGCCTGCCGACGAAGGAGGGTTTTGCACGCCGCGCATTCTAGCGCGCGCACCGGCTCGTGTGCGGCCGGCGCCGACGGATTGGTTTAGAATCCGCCGATGGCTCGCAAACCCGCCTCGAAGAAAAAGCCCGCCCGCCGAGCGCCCGCCAGGGGCAGCGTGCGCCATGAGCTGTTGCTCGCGCTCGGCTGGCTCGCGTTCGGCGCGTTCGCACTCCCGGTCCTGATCTATCTCAGTGGCACCACGTTCCTCGGGCGCTACGACGGCGCGACCCTCGGCCGGACGTTCGGAACGGTGCTGCTCGGGCTCGCAATCCCCTCGCCCGCGTCCTGGATCGTCGTCGTCGGCCCCTACCTCATGATCCTGCTGCTGCGGGTGCTGCGCTGGGGCTGGTCGCTCGGGTCGAATCCGAAGGGCTGAACCGTGACGCAGTTCTCGGTATGACGAACACCGACGGCGTCGCCGAATCCGATTTGAGACGATCACGGTTCGCGGGCGGCGCGGGTGCCGCCGCGGGTTCAGTCGTGAACGAGGCTCGAGGTCCAAGGCGATGTCGATCGATGACCGTTCGAAACCGCGGGTAGAACCGCTATTCAGCTTCGGTATACAGGAACTCGAGGAAACCGAACACGCCGCGACCCGGCGTGCGGCGCGCCGCTCCACCGCTCGCCGCGAGGTCGCGACGCTCGGCCCGGGCGAGCGGGGTTACGGCTTCGATCCGTACAACAACAGCGGCCGGCGGGACCCGTCGCGACGCTCGTGACGCTCTTTCCCCTGTAGGTGCCGGCGGCTCGCGCGCGCGATGCGCCGGCCCACGTCTTCGTACAGGCGCAGATCGAGCAGCGTCCCGCGCAAGTGCCAGGACGGCGCATACCCGTCACCGGGTCTCTGGTAGCGCCGCGCATAATAGTCGTCGAGGCGCGCGGCGCCCCAGACGGGACCCATCGCCGCGTCGTCCAGCCCGCCGATCGCGTACAACGCGGGCACTCCGTGCGCCGCGAACACCGCGGCATCCGAGCGCAGGTAGCGATCGCGCAGCGGCTGCGGGTCCGGACGGACGACCCGTCCCTGCAAGTCGGCGGCATTCTTGAGGAACGGCTCGAGGGGCGAATTCGTCGGCCCGAGCGAGTCGACGTCCCGGGTCGGTCCGCCGACGTGCAGCAGCGCCAGGTTCACGTCGGCGACCGTGCGGACCAGCGGATAGATCGGATGCGCGACGTAGTAGCGGGCGCCGATCGCGCCGTACTCCCCGCCGGTCGTCGCCAGGAAGACGATCGAGCGCGCCGGTCGCGGGACCGCGTTCGCGAAGGACTGCGCGAGGATCAGCCAACCGGCGGTCCCGGTGGCATCGTCGATCGCTCCCGGAAGGACCTGCCCGGCGTCACGGCCCGCACCGATGCCGAGACCGTCCCAGCGCGTGCTGTAGACGAGGAATTCGTGCCGCCGCTCGCCGCCCGGAACGATCGCGACCAGATTCGGTGACGTGAAGTGCCGCACCGTCGCCTGCACGTTCGCGTCCGCCGCGAGACCGAGCGGCCGCGCCCGAAAGCCCGGCCGATCCGCGTCGGCGACGGCTGCGTCGAAGCTCGCGCCGGCCGCCGCGAACCAGCGCCGTGCCGCACGCGAACGAATCCAGCCCTCGACGCCGGCATCGGCGCCGTGCCCGTCGGTGGCGGGCGCCTCGATGAGGCCGTGCCCGTATCGATTCACGATCGCCGCCCACGGTACCGCGAGCGGTCCGGATCGGTGGATCAAGAGAACGCCGGCGGCGCCGTGCGCCGCCGCCACGGCGAGCTTCTCGCGCACGAGCGCGAGAGGCCCGGCGGGACCTGCGTTGCGCGCCGTCCAGCCGGCGGGCTCACCGTCGAGCACGAGCACCGTCGCCCCCCGGACGTCGACGCCCGCGTAGTCGTCCCAGCCGCGCGTCGGCGCATCGATGCCGTAGCCGACGAAGACGATACGGCTCTGCCGCAGCATGCCTCGGCCGCTCTCACGCGGCGTCCAGAGCACCGCATCGGCCGGGGCGACCGCAGAGCGCAGGAGGCCACCGCGGTCCGCGGTGACCGACAGGGTCGGCGGCGCGGCGGGTTCGATCGCGACCATCGGGACTTCCTGTCGATAGGACCCGTGATTCCCCGGCTTCGCGCCGAAGCGCCGCAGGGTCTCGATCAGGTAGGCCACCGCCCGATCGGCACCCGCGCTCCCGGGACGCCGTCCTTCGAATTCGTAGGATGCGATCGCAGCCACCAGCCGCCGGTACCCCGCGTCGTCGAACTGCGAGCGCAGCGACGGATGGCGCGGTGTCGTCGAACACGCGCACAGCGAGATCAGCGCCGCGAAGGCGACGGCGCGCCAGGGGCCTCTCGGGTAACGCCGGGTCACGATGCCCGCCCCGCTAGCCGTGAATCGAGAACCACAGCACGCCGACGCCGATCGCGGCAGCGGTCGCGAGGTGCGCGAGCCCGCGCCACGGGCGCGAGCGCAGTTGCCCGATGAAACTCAAGGACGCGAGCGCGGTCGACGAGAACGAGGCGACGATCGCGCCCGGTCGGTGTGGAATCCCGGTCGCGAGCCTCGGGTCGGAGTGAGCGACCACGGCCCAGATCAGCGCGAGCGCCGCGAGCGTGAACGTCGCCGATACGCAGGTGCCGAGGAGAATGCCGAACAACACCGTGAGCGGACGCATACTGGGGATCTCATATACAATCGCCGGATGCCCGATCGAGCGCCAGACGGCCGATCGAAGTCCAAGCTTACCCGCAAATCGAGATCAGTTCACAGGAGAACCGACACGGTGATCACCCAAGGCCCCGCCGCCGCGCGTTCGCGCTGGAAGTCCGGACTGGCCGTCGCTCTGGGCGCGGTCACCCTCGCCGCTCTCCTCGGCGCGGCGATGACCTCGTCGTCGGCGACCACCGCTCCGAAGACGACGGCCCCGGCCGAAGCCGTCCCCTCGAAGTCGGTGCGCCTCGAGCCCACCGCACGCGAGGGGTACACCGCGCAGCGCGTCGCCGACATCATCGCGCGGGAGCACTACCGGCGCGAGCCGCTCGACGACCAGCTGTCGAGCATGATCCTCGATCGCTACCTGAACGCGCTGGACGGCGAGCACAGCTATTTCTATGCGAGTGACGTCGCCGACTTCGAGAAGTACCGGTACGCGCTCGACAATGCGATCCGGGACGGCGACATGCAGGCGCCGTTCGCGATCTTCCGCCGCTACCAGAAGCGCGTGCGCGAGCGCATGGAGTATTCGGTCAGCCTGCTCGCGACGGAGCCGAGCTTCCAGAAGGACGAGACGTATCGGTTCGACCGGACGAAGCGGCCCTGGCCGGTCGACCGCCAGGAGATGGATGAGTTGTGGCGCAAGCGCGTGAAGAACGACGAGCTATCGCTGCTGCTCGCGGGCAAGACCTGGCCAGGCATCGTCGCGACGCTGCGCAATCGCTACCAGAACGTGATTCGCCGGATCGGTCAGAGCGAGCCACAGGACGTGTTCGAGGCGTTCATGAACGCCTACACGCTGTCGCTCGATCCGCACTCGAATTATTTCTCGCCGCGCGATTCCCAGGAATACAACATCCAGATGAGCCTCAGTTACGAGGGAATCGGCGCATCCCTGCAGATGAAGGACGACTACGTGACGGTCGTCGACGTGATTCCCGGCGGGCCGGCCGCGATCAGCGGCGCGCTCGCACCGAACGACCGCATCACCGCGATCGGCGAAGGCGCTCACGGTGAAATGGTCGACGTGATCGGCTGGCGGCTCGACGACGTCGTCCAGAAGATCCGCGGACCCGGCGGCACGAAGGTGCGGCTGCAGATCCTTCCCGCGGGCGCGGCGCCCGGCTCGCCGCAGAAGATCATCACACTGGTCCGCAATCGCATCTCGCTGACCGCGCAGGCGGCGCACGCGAAGATGCGTACGGTCGAGCGCGACGGCCATCCGATCAAGGTCGGGGTCATCCACGTACCGAGCTTCTACCAGGACTACGACGCGAACCGCGCGGGCGTGAAGGACTATCGCAGCACCACGCGGGACGTGAAGCGCCTGATCGAGCGCCTGCGCAAGGAAGGGATGCAGGTACTGGTGATGGACCTGCGAGGCAACGGCGGTGGTTACCTGCCGGAAGCCGAGTCGATGGTCGGACTGTTCATCCGCCGCGGCCCGGTCGTGCAGTTGCGCGACACCACCGGTCACGTCGAGGTCGATGACGATCCGGATCCCGGGATCTTCTACCGTGGACCGATGATCGTCCTGGTCGACCGCTTGAGCGCGTCCGCCTCGGAGATCTTCGCCGGCGCGCTGCAGGACTACGGCCGTGCGGTGATCGTCGGCCAGCAGACCTATGGCAAGGGGACGGTGCAGAACGCGCATCCGCTGAGCTACTCGATCTTCGGCCGCAAGCCGGATCTCGGCCAGCTCAACGTCACGATCGGCAAGTTCTACCGCGTGACCGGGGGCAGCACCCAGGACCGCGGCGTCACGCCCGACATCGTGCTGCCATCGCTGATCGACGTGCACGAGGTCGGCGAGAATACCCACGACCGGGCGCTGCCATGGGATCACATCCAGCCGGCACCGGACTTCGAGCCCGAAGGCAACCTGAAGCCATGGATCGCGGACCTGCTGAAGCTCCACGACGCGCGCACCGCGAACAGCGCGGACTTCCGCTATCTCGAAACGGACATCGCCGCGATCGACGCGATGCGTGCGCAAAAGAGCCTGTCGCTGTCGCTGAACGCGCGGCAAGCCGAACAGAAGAGCGAGGACCAGGCGGAGCTCGCGCGTGAGAACGCGTGGCGCGTCGCGCACGGCAAGAAACCTTACACGTCGGTATCCCAGATCAAGAAGGACGAGTCGGCCGGGATCATCCTCGACGAGGCGACCCAGATCGCGGCCGACGAGGCGGTTCTCGCGGAGCATCCCGCTGCCGCCTCGCCAGCGGCAGCCCGCCCCGC